>NZ_JAUBRB010000092.1:0-16400 GCF_036701585.1 Microcoleus sp. POL10_C6
GGGTGTGACGGGAACGTTAAATGCTTACCCTACTTACATTATAGCTTACTTATCTCTGATTTATTGTTTAAGTCCCGTTAATGGGCGTCTCTCCCATTCCACAATTAACTTAACGGGCGAGACGCCCGTTTCACAATTAATGCAAATGATAAGCTGTTGTGCATTTAATTTTCACAATCCTCTCCGTTGCCTTTGCGTGCAGGTGATGCTGAACCAATTGTAGATTTACAAGCGTTATTAAATGGGGTTTACGATCGCCCCGCCTATGACTTTAGAATAGATTATATCGCCGTATCAGTTCCCCCGCTGTCCGAAACTTAAGCTGCTGGAGCGGATGTTTTGTTGGAGGAGAGGGGATCGATCGGATGATAGAGGGAGGTTTAAGTGCGATCGCCCGCATATAAATTGCTGAGATATAATTAGATGGCGTAGAGTGGCAATAAAAAGTAATGGCAGATATTCAAATCAGCGTCGAATGACAAGATGCAGTTGCTGCTAAAGATGAACTGTTTGCGATTTCTGGCTGGTCGCGAAATCGGGAAACAACCGGGCATGATGAAAAAGAGGGAACTTTAATAATCATCCGCTTACGATCCAGAGACAATTCCAGAAGTAGGAGAACTAGATGAGCTACAAATCTTTATAGGAGAAAAAAAACAATCTGGGTGTGGACAGCAGTAGATTACTTTAGACCAGGTATTCTAGGATGGGTATTAGGAGACCGAGCGTCCTAAAACGTTTGAACCTTTGTGGGATGTAGTTAGTAGATGGGGATGCTATTTTTATGTGACGGATGGCCCGAAAGTTTATGCAATGTTTATTCCAGATGGAAACCAAATTATGTGCCCAACTTACATGACTTGCGGTTGAAGGTAAAAACACAAGATTAAGACACTATCTGGCTCACTTAAAACGAAAGACTTTTTGTTATTCTGGCAGCCGAACAAATGCTCAGATATCCAATTAAACTACTTATTCAGTATCTCAAGTTTAATGATGTTCCCCTTCCCTATTCAATTAATTATTTCGATCGAGCATTAGTCACCGCACGCGATTGCTAAACCATACCCCAATTCAGCAACGCCGGGATTGGTTTGTGTGGACGGTGTAGGGTACTGGGTTCTACGGCTGATGCGTTACAAATTGTTGCGAACTGATGCCGTAATGCAGTCAAGAGTGAGATAGTTGGTAGTGGTGCATTATCATGTTAAACTAATAAAATAATATCAATACTCCTGAGTATATATGAGTATCACTTGTGTAAGATGTCCTTCGGGGAAAATTATTAAATACGCTCATACTTATGGTAAACAAGTGGTAAACAAGGATATAAATGTCAAGAATGGGGGCGACGGTATTTTGTCCCTGAGTATAATTTATCGTTAAGGCGAGTTCCGTGACCGGCAATTACTATACACCACTACCCAATTACTATGTACGACAAAAGTAATCGAAATAAGCTCATGCCAGATCCAACAAGTGAAGCGAAGACTCACTTTATCTCACCACGGTTACTAAAGTTATTAGATTGCCCGACCCCTATAAGTCAATTCTTTGCCCAAGCGACCTATATGAGTCGCCGCACTGAGCCGGAAAGTATTGATTTTACTTTCGGTGATGCCCATGAAATACCACCTCCAGGGTTTGTAGAAGCCTTACAGCGTTGGAGTGTACCGCAAAATCAAGGGTGGTATGGCTACAAGGGAAATATTCCAGAATCACGGATCACTGTATCCGCTGCTCTTCAGGATAAACGCGGACTTTCTATATTGCCTGAAGATATTTTTATGACCAATGGTACTGTAGTTGGTTTGGCGATTTGTCTGCAAATGTTAGCTGGTGAGGGAGATGAGGTAATTATTTTGAATCCACCCTGGTTAGGCTATAGGAGTATGGTGCATTTTACCGGTGCGGTTCCGATTGGTGTGCCTGTGGATACAAACACCTTTGATATGGATTTGCAGGCGATCGCATCTGCAATTACAGAACGGACTCGAGCAATTATTATCAATTCACCTCACAACCCTACAGGTAAGCTTTTTTCAGCTAGTACCCTGGAGGGTTTGAGTGCTATACTTAACGAGGCTTCTCAGCACTATGGCAAGCCTATTTATATTATTTCCGATGAAAGCTTCAGCCGCATTGTTTTCGACAACAAGATTTGTTTTAGCCCTACTCAGTTTTACCCGTTTTCTTTCTTAGTATATGGTTATAGTAAGACTTTAATGGCACCCGGTCAACGTATAGGGTATATTGCTTTACCTCCCACTATGCCTAATCGGGAAGAAATAAGACGAATCATTGCCCTCCTACAACAAAGTCCTTTTGGTTGGTGTTATCCTAGTGTGCTCATGCAGTATGCCTTAGGAGACTTAGAGCAACTCAACATAAATATCGAGCATTTACAAAACAAGCGAGATGGGATGGTGAAGGCACTGCGGGATATGGGTTACACCCTGTATAACCCTGATGGGACGTTCTTCCTCTTGGTGCAATCACCTTGGGATGATGACCTTGCTTTTGCCGAGTTATTAGCAAGTCAAGATATATTTGTTTTACCAGGAACTCCCCAGGAAATACCCGGTTACTTCCGAATTTCCCTTACTGCCAACGAAGAAATGATTTCGCGTTCTCTACCCAAATTCCAAGCTGCGATGGAATACGCTGTTGCTAACCCCTCTTCTGTCACTAAGCGGCAGAGTATAATAGAACAAAATCTCTCAAACCAGAGCTAGGTCTATGGTTAACCCTCGCCAAGCTAATTTAACCTTGAAATAGATTGATGAGTATTGTCGCTATTACAGAAATCTGTTTTCAGAAGTCAGAAGCTTCAAAGCTTTTACACACCTTCATGCTGGTATAATTTCTGATACGGCGTTGCTGAATTGGGGTATGGTTCAGCGATCGCGTGCGGTGACTAATGCTCGATGGAAATAATTAATTGAATAGGGAAGGCGAACATCATTAAACTTGAGATACTGAATAAGTAGTTTAATTGGATATCTGAGCATTTGTTCGGCTGCCAGAATAACAAAAAGTCTTTCGTTTTAAGCGAGCCAGATAGTGTCTTAATCTTGTGTTTTTACCTTCAACCGCAAGTCATGTAAGTTGGGCACATAATTTGGTTTCCATCTGGAATAAACATTGCATAAACTTTCGGGCCATCCGTCACATAAAAATAGCATCTCCATCTACTAACTACATCCCACAAAGGTTCAAACGTTTTAGGACGCTCGGTCTCCTAATACCCATCCTAGAATACCTGGTCTAAAGTAATCTACTGCTGTCCACACCCAGATTGTGTTTTTTTATCCGACAAAGGTTTGTAGCTCATTTAGTTCTCCTACTTCTGGAATTGTCTCTAGATCGTAAGCGGATGGTAGCAGCTTTCCAACTTGCTTGAGCCAATTAATTATTGTCGTGTGATGCAGGTCTTTGACTCTCTTGCTCGCACGAAAACCCATCCCATTGACATATATTTTTAGGTATTGATATTTAACTTCTTGCGCGTAACACTGCTGGGTTTGATAGCAATCTCTAAATTGCCTGCCACAGTCAACACAAATATAATTTTGATTGCCTTTATTAGGCGCATTTTTATTAACATTAGTTGACTTATCTTCAGGAAATTTCATTGGCTTTGACTTTCAGTTAATTGGTTTTTGTGACTCGCTCACTCGCTCTATGGTACCTCAATTCAACAACGCCAGGAAAAGATTGGCGATGTTCAAGGGAAAGCTGCTAATTTGCACCAACTAGCAGGAATTTATGTGGATCAAGGAGAAGTAGTCAAGGCGATCGCACTTTATGAACAATCTCTCGAACTTCAGGAAAAGATTGGCGATGTTCAAGGGAAAGCTGCTACTTTGCGCCAACTAGCAGGAATTTATGCCAAGCAAGGGGAAGTAGCCAAGGCGAGCGCACTTTATGAACAATTTCTCGAACTTCAGGAAAAGATTGGCAATGTTCAAGGGAAAGCTGCTACTTTCGCAATGTTAGGAAGGTTGTTAGCAGATAAGAAGGAAAATTTTGATAAAGCCTTGAATTATTTACAGCAATCTTTGGACATTTTGCAGCATTTGCGATCGCCCGACGCGGAGAAAGTGAGGCGAATTATTGCTGAAGTTCAGCGGATGGCTGATGGCTGAAGAAAGTTTAGCCCGATTCTCTGCTGCGCGAAACCAGCCTGCGGCAATCTGAAATCTAAAAAATCCTACACAAAACGTTACATATTTGTTACCATCGGGGCGAGTATGTTCTCAGCAGCCCCTCTGTTAACCTTCTAAACTAACCGTTATGAGTCAACCTCCCTCAGCAATTCCCGCCTCAGAAGAGTCCGCCGAAAACCAGACAGCGCCGACAAACAATGCACCTCCACCGAGTTATGTCAAGCTGGCGATGCGGAACATGGTTCGCAAGCGGGCGACTTCTCTGTTTCATTTTGCTTTGACAGCCGCCGGACTTTTGGGCGTACTCGTCGGTTTGGCTTTTCTCGATCGCTATTTCAATTCTTAATCCGGGATTCCAACAATCAGCCTCTAATTTCTGCTGATGTTTTTGATCTTTCTTAATCGGGAGTTAAGTTGATTGTTCTGCCTGCCTGTTGCAATCTCTAACAGATTACTGTATCTTTCCAGCAACAGCAAAATCCCCTGCCGTTCGATCGCGCAATTGGAATTTGTAAAAAAATTGAATATATCCCTTGACAGGAGAGCAAAAAAATGTTAATAGAGGTGAACGTCGAAGACTGTTACGGGCTCGCCCAGCAGTCAGCCGACGCTTCCAACCTCCCTGAGAGTGCAGCCAGCGGGGAGATTTCAGCCGAAACCTGGGAAAATTGGTTTAGCGTTTGGCTGGAAAACCAGGAAGAGTATGTGCCAGTCGCTCCGGGCTACGAAGTCAGTCTGCGTTTAACCGCCGATACGGAGATGCAAGCCCTCAACCTCCAGTACCGCCAGCTCGATCGACCGACTGATGTACTAGCTTTCGCATCTTTAGAGGTAGACTGTCCTCAGCTAGAGGAAATGCAGTCATCTGAACCCCTATACTTGGGTGATATCGTCATCTCGATCGATACAGCTAACCGACAAGCCCAGCAGCAAGGACATCCCCTGAAGACCGAACTAGCTTGGCTGGCAGCCCACGGTTTTCTGCATCTTTTGGGCTGGGATCACCCGGATGAAGAAAGTCTGACTCAAATGCTTGATCGACAAGAAACATTGCTGCGGGCGATCGGTCTCACGATCCAAACAGCATAACTGAAGTTGATGGTTATTTAACAAATCATGTCAAGCCCAACATAACTTTCTGAAATTAAACCAGAACTTTAGTAAAAACTTAGAAAAGTTACCTAGACTTGATGAAGTTAATTTGAAAAGTTTAGCTTTCATTCATCTCTGTAAATTAAAGTTGGTTCTTTATGACACTAGATAGACCCTCAATTTCATCACAAATCGCACAGTTGCTGCCCATGCCTCAAGACTCTTCTAGCCAGACAGTCCAGGAGCCGAAAAAAGCCTTGAAATACAACCGAGAGCTGTCCTGGAAAATCGCATCTAGCTTAGCTACGAGTTTCAGATACGCTTGGGGGGGTCTGAGTTATGCTTTTGAAACTCAGCGCAATTTTCGGATTCACACAGTTATAGGCACTTTGGCGATCGGACTCGGCCTATTTTTGCAACTGAAACCTGTAGAAATATCTGTGATCGGCGTCACCATTGGCATAGTTTTAGCAATGGAACTGTTGAATACGGCGATCGAATCGGTGGTAGACTTGACAGTCGGGCAATCTTATCACGAACTAGCCAGAATTGCCAAAGACTGCGCTGCCGGAGCAGTTCTGGTATCGGCAATGGCTGCGATCATCGTCGGTACTGCACTTCTGCTTCCTCCTTTGTGGGCAGTCGTTCAAATTGCGATCGGCCGTCAGTAACTTATTGGGCGATGGCAAATTTTAGGTTTTAGATGACCAATTTGAGATTTTTAGTTTTATTCGTCTATATTGCAGCTATTTTTATCTTCGGCATCTATCTAAAATCTTGAAACCCTTGCTTTCAGGGAGCGAGTTAACCTAAAATCTAAAATCTAAAACCTAAAATCTAACTTAACCCGTGATTATAGTCATCGATAACTACGACAGTTTTACATACAATTTGGTACAGTATCTAGGAGAACTAGGTGCTGAATTGCCTGTAGCCAGCGAAGTGCAAGTTTACCGGAACGACCAAATTTCCTTAGCAGAAATTCGCCAATTGCAGCCGGCAGCAGTGGTGATTTCTCCTGGCCCGGGGCGGCCGGAAGATGCGGGGATTTCTCTGGAATTAATCAAAGAATTGGGCCCGACTTTACCAATTTTAGGCGTGTGCCTGGGACATCAAAGTATCGGTCAAGTATTTGGCGGGAAAATTGTTTCTGCACCCGTGTTGATGCACGGCAAAACTTCTCAGGTAGAACACGCAGGAGTCGGAGTTTTTCAGGGCGTGGAATCGCCGATGATTGCAACTCGCTATCACAGTTTGGTAATTGAAAAGCAGAGTTGTCCAGAAGTTTTGGAAATTACCGCTTGGGTTGAAGACGGAACTATTATGGGTGTGCGGCATCGGGAATATCCGCACATTGAAGGTGTACAGTTTCACCCGGAAAGTATTTTGACAACTTCGGGAAAGCAATTATTACGAAATTTCTTGGAACGGCTTTAGTTTGGTTTTGAATTTTGAGTTTTTGTCTGAATCTTTCGGGTGCGTAATGCGAACCTGACGGTTGAAATTATCTAACTTTGTAGGGCGCGCAATGCGAACTTTACGGTAAAACTATGGTGCACATTTTCGCATCTCAGGCGCCCACAAAAGGATACAAGCCCCCGAAAATCGTTGTGGTGAGCCCCAAATTTTAGACGAAAGTTCCATATCCCAGATTCATCTGTGGAGTAAATCTAAAATCTAAAATCTAAAATCTAAAATCTAAAATCGACTGGCGGTGTTTTGTGGTATAACAACAGACGACCAACACCCGACAACCCCAACCACAAGATGAAACGGCGACAATTAATACGTTACGCACAGACGGGTTTGCTAGCAGCTTTCTTCACTGGTTTGCCATCTGGATGGGAAAGCTATCAAGCTCAAACTGCTGATTCTTTGTCGATTCAGTGGTTGGGCCACACTTGCTTCTTGTTCGCCGGAGGCGGTGCGAGGGTGCTGGTGAATCCTTTTCGGCCCCTGGGCTGTACCGCAGGCTATCGTTCTCCTAAAGTGCCAACAGATTTGATTCTGATTAGCAGCCGATTGCTCGATGAAGGGGCGATCGACGGATTTGCGGGCAATCCCGGCCTTTTGTACGAAGCAGGGGCTTACAGGTCTAACGGGCTGCGGATTCAAGGGATACGGACGGAAAAAGACCGTGAGGGAGGAAGGCGATTTGGGGTCAATGTGGCTTGGCTGTGGCAGCAAGCGGGCGTTAAGATTTTACACTTGGGCGGAGTTGCTGGCCCGATCGGCATTGAAGAACAAATCTTGATCGGGCGGCCCGATGTAGTGCTTATTCCCGTGGGCGGCGGGCCGAAAGCTTACACTCCGGCGGAAGCGAAGCAAACTTTGCAACTTCTCAAACCGAAGATGGTGATTCCTACACATTTCAAAACCCAAGCCGCCGATGCTGCTGCGTGCGATTTGGTGCCGCTAGATGAATTCTTGGCGCTGATGGATGGTACGCCGGTGCGCCGATTGAATAATGACACGATTTCGATCAAATCTGCTGACTTACCCCAAACTGGTTCGGTGATTGAGGTTTTGAGTTACAGATTTAGCGGTTGATGCCAGATTTATTAGCTTGCGTTATAGTAAGGAAGTTTTGGTCGATCGGGGATGCAAGAGAAATTTCTCTCTACCTTAGCCTCTGGCAACCTTGCCTTTTGTCGAGATTTGGCTAACATAACAATTCATGTTCACTGTTTTATCTCATAAGGAAATGCAAGCGCAATGAAAAATCAAAATTTACCTAGTTGGATGAAACAACTCACAGGTTTCGCAGGAATAATCGGCGCTAGCGCGTTAATCGGTTTCCCGGCTTGGGCTCACATCACCTCCAACACCAATGTTGCTAATGCAACTCAAACTTCACAAGTTGCAGGAAAAGTTAAAACCGCTGCTTCACCGGCACCAACTTCCGCTTCACCCGCACCAACTTCCGCTGCTAAGGATATTGTTGCTATTGCATCGGGCGACCCTCAATTCAAGACGCTGACAAAGGCTTTGGGAGCAGCAGACTTGGTTGCAACTTTACAAAGAAAAGGCCCTTTCACTGTTTTTGCACCGACAGACGCGGCATTTGCTGCTTTGCCAGAAGGAACTGTGGAGAATTTGCTCAAACCGGAAAACAAAGCCCAACTTACTAAGATTTTAGCTTACCACGTTGTTCCTGGTTCGGTTGTATCTACTAGCCTGAAATCCGGCGATGTTAAAACTGTTGAAGGCAGTTCGCTGAAGGTGGCAGTTAGCACAGGCAAAGTTACTGTCGGCGGCGCTAATGTTGTGAAAGCTGATATCAAAGCTAGCAACGGCGTTATTCACGTAATTGACAAGGTGCTGATGCCCCCTGATGCGAAGTAAGACTAGCGGCTTTTGCATCAATTGATGTCAGATTCGGTTAAATGAAGGCGAAGTAAGGACACAACATTGTTGTGTCCTTATTTGTATGGCAGGCAATCCAGAATTAATACAGATAAAGCTTTAGCTAGCTGTGGGGACTGGCAAAAATGGCTGCCAACCCTTACCCCGGTAGCCAAAATCGAAGATTTCGGGATGGAGAATTTCTGCTAAAATTTCTAACGAATCAACCAATCTCGGCCCCGGTCGATTAAAGTAAGAATTGCCGTCAGTTATGTAAACTTTCCCAGTTTTTACTGCTTGCAAATTAGCCCATTCTGCGTATTTAGTTATCTGCATTGCTTCGCTGCGAGTGCGGTTTAAATCAAAGCCGCAAGGCATGAAAATAATTACATCGGGATTAGCTTCTACTAAAGATTCCCATTTTAACCAAGGAGAATGTTCCCCGACAATTCCAAACAGCGAATTGCCTCCCGCCATTGCCACTAATTCGGGAATCCAGTTACCCGCAGCCATCAAAGGTTCAATCCATTCGATGCAGGCTACTTTGGGAAGTCTCTCTTTTGTGGTAAGAATAGATGAGGCTTGTGTTTTCGAGGTAATAGCATCGATGCGGGATTGCAAAAGGTTGATCGCACTTTTGCCATTTACGCCCAAAGCATCAGCAACTCGCTGAATATCCGTCCAGATTTCTGCTAGCAGATTCGGCTGCAAAGAAATAATTTCTGGCTTGCTATTTACCAGCGTGCTTACCGCTTGTTCAACCTCTGCTAGAGAACAAGCGCAGACTTCACATTGAGCTTGAGTAATAATGTGAGTTGGCTGCAATTTTTCCAAAGTATCTATTTCTACTTTATAGACACTCAGCGCATTTTGCAACAATTCTGTCACGCGGTTGTGAATTTCGCTGCTAGTTCCTTCGGGATTGAATTTAGGCTGAGTGCAAACAGGTAAATTTTGGATTTCTGGGGGATAATCGCATTCGTGGGAACGACCCACAATTGCATCGGTTAATCCTAAAACTGCTACAATTTCGGTGGCACTGGGAATTAAAGAAACAATTCTGAGTTGGTTCATTGATTTTCGGTTTTTTACAGATTTATCAGCACAGGCGTTACAGATTTATCAGCACAGGCGTTACAGATTTATCAGCACAGGCGGCACGCCCGTGCCACAATAAAAGGGATTGTTAAACTTTCAACTTTTTTAAGTATTGCAAATCTTGCCATGCTTGAATGAGATTACCTTGCATCAGAGCCGCGACACCGTTTAAAACTCTAATTTCCGGTAGATTGGAGTTGAGAGCGAGAGCAGGTTTTAAGGCTGTTTGAGCGGCTTTGGGATGCCAGCCGTACAGGTGTACGAAAGCGAGATAGGCGTAAGCGTAAGGGTTTTGTGAGTCGAGTTGAGTGACTTTTTCTAAGGCGGCGATCGCACTTTTGACATTCTGCTGCAATACCCGAGAAAATGCCAAAGCATAAGCCAATTCTAGATTATTGGGTTCTTGCTGCAACCGATATTCTAACGCTTGTTCCGCTTGCACGGTATAATCTTGAATTGGATCGTACTGATTGATGCGCCCAATCTGCTCGAACACCGGTTCTAAACCGGGCAATCCTTTTGGTAAATTAACCGCCATCGCCCGCAATTGAGTCACCAAATCTAACTCAGGCTTATCTGTATTATCCTCGTTTCCAGGCTCTGCCTTGGAACGCATATCCAGAGGATCTGTCTCGATATTAACACTAATTGCCGGCACATTAATCGGATAAGTTTCGCCGGTTTTCCGATTTAGATAAGTAGCTTGCAGATTGTAAGTTCCCGGTGCAATATTAGCAGGAGGAAGCATCGCCGTGCGATCGACAACTCGAAACCCCACAGCAAATTTATCCGCTTCCAGAATCCCCGGATGCAAAGTCCCCTGGCCGATCGCGCGATCGTGTAAAATCCTGAAAGTCTGTCCCGGTGGAATATCGCCAGACTGCTGATTTTCCCACGTTACCAACACTAAACCAGACTGCAACTGCTGCCAAGGCCCAGACCAAGTATAAGTAACCGGCAACGCGACTCCGGGAACAGCTTTTGCCGCGACAGTAACTCGATCTAATTGTACTTGCGATCGCGCTTCATTCAACGGCTGTATTTCTACAGGCTGCACTCGCTTGCGATAAAGATTTAAATTAGTATAATCGGGCAAAATCCAAGTTTTATCTAACTCAAATATATCACCTTTTTTAATTGCCGTAACTGCTGCATTTTGAGCTTGTTTAATACGTTCGCGAATCGAACCTTGGGGGCCGCTTTTAGTTACAAACCAAGAGAGTGATCGCACATCTTGCGGCACGTCTTTTAAATTCGTTCCCACCTGCCGCCCGTAAACCTGAAAATTCGCCAAAGCACCGTAAAAATTCAAATTATGCTGGTTAATTTCCGGCGTCGAAGGCAACACGCCTAAAGTAGATTGTAAATAAGGTTCCCTATCAATAATTTCTGCAATTACCTCTCGGTGCGGCCACTCTTTCCCCAAGTAAGGATAGTGAGAATTGCCGGGACTGATAATTTGAACTAAGCTATGTCCCAAAGCCCCTCCCAGCGGCCACATATGGAACAGCATCGCCAGAATTGCCAAGCCAATTGTACCCCAGCGAATTTCTCGTCCCCACCGAGAAGGCCACAGCGTTAAACAGTAGGCGAAGAAAATAGATAAAACTGGCAAATAAGGTATACCATATCGGTCGTCTTTGTTAATATTTAAAGAATTAATTAAATAAGCTCCTACCCAGAAAACAGCCAGCCAGCGACAGGAGTTGAGATGCAAGATTGACGAACTATCTTGCCGACGACGCCAATAAAGTATTAATCCTACTAAGGGAACAAGTAACAGAGGCCAAGAAATGTGTTCCGGTAAGTGCTTACCGTAGTAAATCCAAGCGTCGATCGTATTGAGGGCCGGATCTCCTTCGGCGATCGCAGAATCCAGCGTTGCCCGTTTTCCCCCGGTCAAAATTAACAGCCAATTGGTTCTCGCCCACGGGCCAAACACCGCCACCGACAGCAACAAACTACCTGCTAATTGAGCCAATCTTCCCCAAGCTTTTTGCCGCACAGCACCCACAGCCAGCCACACAATCGGGGTAAACAGAAATAATACGGTAGTGTGTTTAACTAATATTGATAAGCCGAGAGAAATTCCAAAGGCGATCGCCCAAAAGAAAGACGACGGGGAGAGTGGGAGAGTGGGGGAGGGCGAGAATTTATACTTTTTCTTTGTTCGTTCCTCCAACAGAGTTCTATCGGTTGCATCCGTTACATCCGTTACATCCGTTATAAAATCCGTTGCCGAACTTCCTTCTTCCTTCTTTCCTTCAGAAGCCTTCCACATTGTCAGACAATAGAAAGCAAAAGTAATCGCCGCAGTGAGGGGATAGTCGAGCAAAAATTGCAAGCGGAACCGATAAAGTCCCGGTAACAAAACGCAAATTGCAGCGGCCCACAAACCAACTTGCCGGTTAAAGAGTTGGGCGCCCAGACTGTAGACTGAGGCGAGGAGAATTGCACTAAATAATAAATGAACGAGGGTTGCCCGATCGCCCCCAGTACCGAAAACTTGAAGAAACGGAACGGTTAAGATGTATGCCAAGGGCGGAATTTTCGTCGAAAGCAGCCAGAAGTTTGTCCACCACTCCCCGGAAAGCCACTGAGGATGCTGCAACGCCTGCAAGTATTTCAGGGTGCTAGTCAGGTAGTCTGCTTGATCCCACGCCGGGACAGATCGATCGAGGGCAAACCAGAGGCGATCGCTAATTGCCCCCAGCAGCCAAATTATGCCTAAGACAAGCAGACTCTTGCCCTCGCTGTCCCGATGTTGCTGTGCCATTGCGATTGTTAGATTTGAGGTTGCAGCTTTTAGCTTACAGGCGGGCGGTTCCGGGCGATCGAAAATTAATTGAGAAAAGTGCTTGCTAAATTCTGTATGTGTCTGCTAAGATAGTAAAGCGCGAAAAAACAAGCCGGGATAGCTCAGTTGGTAGAGCAGTGGACTGAAAATCCACGTGTCACGAGTTCAAGTCTCGTTCCTGGCATCGCAAAGCCCTCACCAAGTTGAGGGTTTTTTTTTAGGAAAAATGCGGGCAATGCAGCTAATCAAGATGTAGGTTTGCCGATGGGGGGGTGACAACCCCGCCGGAAACCCAGACAGAGCTAATATTTGACCGACTTGTGCTAAAAAAACATAGGTCATATCAATTCCGGTTGCACGAGCCAGATGACTGTTGACTGTTGACGGGCGGGTCGAAAAACTGAATGATGGTTGAGTGTTGTTGACTCGATTTTACGCCCGACGATGAAGCGCGGATTTGAGATCAGAAAAAAATTACACTCGAGTGTAATTGTCAGATTAATAAGTCCAGTTTTGCTTGGTCTGCAAACTATAGGTTCCATCTTTCACATTCACCCGCTCAGGAATCAGATCTAAATCTCTAAATATATTTGCCTGGTGCTGTAGGGCAGTGAGCGATTGGTCGTCGATCGGGATAATAGCGCGCTCCGCACTACGTCGCTGTAAAATTTCTACAATGGATGGATCTATTTCATGGTGTTCTGCCAATCGCACAGCAGCTTCTAATTCCTGTTTCTTAGCCCAAGCTCCAGCTTCGTTTACCTCTTCTAAAATCACCTTGAGCAAGTCGGGATAGTCGCGTACCAACTCTGGAATCGCGTAGTAATAGGTCGGAACTTCTAAAGAGGCTTTGTCACCAAAGATGCTCTCTAAGTCTGCAATCGAGCGCCCTGGATAAGCACTTCGGACTTGAGTTGTCGTGTAGGGAACCCAAATCACCCAAGCATCCACCTCACCCGCGCGGAATAGGGGCAGCGCCTGTGGCTGGGTCAGATAAATTGGCTCAATGTCACTAAACTCTAATCCCACTTTTGCCAGTGCTCGCACCAGCACATAATGAGCGCTTGAGCCTTTGTCAAAAGCTATCTTTTTACCCTTCAGGTCGGCAACCGTCTGAATTGGCGAATTTTCTGGTACTAGAATCGCTTGACCTTTAGGAGCAGTATATTTTTCTTTAGCCACCCGCACAAACACATGATCTGCTGCTTGAGAGAAGATGCTGGCCGTACCACCGCCGCCGCAGAAATCGATCGTCCCATTGCTTAATGCTTCTATCAGAGCAGAAGCTGATAAGAAGCTTGTCCAAGTAACAATCAGCCCAAATGGTCGCAAACGGCTTTCGAGCAAACCTTGAGCACGCAGGACTTCCAGATTCGTCATACCCTCTGGATAACCGATTTTGAGTTGCTTGAGCCGCCGCGCTTGCTCAGCTAAGGGTGTATTGCCCGAATGAGCAGAACGATTAGAAAACCAGCGATCCAAAACGACACAGAAAAGTATGCCCCCCACAAACAGTCCCACTGTTTCCAGTAACCGGATTGTTGAGTCTTTAGACAATTTGACCTGATTTACCTGACTAATGACTAGAGGGGAGAGTACATTGCCAGAGGCAGAAGTGGCAACAGCATGACTGTCAAAAGCCAGACTCAAGACTAAAACCAAGACCAGGCCGATACAAAACAGACCTACAAACCGATAGGTGGCCGATATACGAGTGGCCGAACTGAGCGACCGTAAGATATTGTGACCTGTGCCTCTAGGCACACGGTCAATCAAACGGCTAATCATAATGACTCCTTTGATAAACACAGGTGATGGACATTCTGGGATGAGTTGAAGCTCCGGGATCAATTCAAAGCACCGCTTGATACGGATAAACTACCAAATTTGCTCGCTTGTTACACCCAATATGCGATACTCACATTATCATATCGAGATTATGGTGATTTTTCACGACGGTTGAGAAATCAGTAGTTTCGGCGATGGGATAGGTATTGAGTGAGAGACGGTAATGGATTGGTTAATTGCAACAATTAAGATTGGACTGGCTGTTGCTGTCGCAACAACGTTTGACGACAACATTTATCTGACGGCCTTCTTCAGTGAGGTTAATCGTACTTTTCGTCCTAAACACATTGTGGTGGGTGAGCTTATAGGGTTCACGGCATTAATCACGGTAAGTTTAGTTGGTTTCTTGCTGGGGCTAGCAATTCCGTCAACTTGGACGGGGTTACTGGGGATTTTGCCGATACTGATTGGCTTGAATAATTTACTCAACCTTAACAAGGATGATTCAGCCGAAGATAAGTCAGATAATCTAAAAAGAAACTCTAAATTTCGCGGATTTGATTCTCGGCAGCGATCGCTCTGGGAAATAATTCGCGATCCGCAAACTTATCGCGTTTCTGCAGTCACGATTTCTAACGGTGGTAACAATCTTGGTATCTATATTCCTCTATTTGCTAGTAGCAGTATTCAAAATCTGGCTGTGATCGTACCGATTTGCTATTTTATTGTTTGCTGCTGGCTGTTTATGTCCTATACTCTGACGCATCTACCTGGTATTGCTTTGGTTCTCAGCCGTTATGCGAGCAAGATTTTCCCTTTTGTGCTAATGTGGCTGGGTTTCAGAATTCTGATAGACAGCGAATCCTATCGTCTTTTTCTACCAAACACTTGACAGACAAAGGTGATCGAAGCATCGAAAAAATCCATGACAACAGTAGTATTTTCTGCGATAAAGGAATAAAAAAGACTTTAACATAATAGATGAATACCAAAAAAAGCTAGACCGTAATCCCAAATTAGTGGTCTATCAATTTAATCTCCTTGCCATTCCCTATCTTGCAGTTACTTTTGACAGAGTAGCGGCGTGGCTTCAATTGTTTGCCGGATTCCTATTGTGACTTCGCAGTTACTATGCAAGCAATCGATCGGGAGCAGTGGACTGAAAATCCACGTGTCACGACTTCAAGTCTCATTCCTGGCATCGCAAAGCCCTCACAAACTTGAGGTTTTTTTTAGGGAAAATACGGGCAATGCAGTCAATTATCGAACTCGATTTACCTGAAAGTTTAGCTTACGAGATTGATGAATCTGTTCGACCTGAATATTTAAAGCTGTGGAGAAGCGTTCAACTCCGACGAGAATAATTTGGAGAGTGAATTATTTAACTGTCTTATTTTTGAGTGAGGTACGCCGCTAGTTCTGGAATTTCACCGGCGCGCTGCCACTCGGTTTGTCCGCGCCGCACTTTGGTTCGGGCTGTGATTTCCTGAATTTCCCATAATTGCAATTTTGTATAGGGCCCCTTAGCTTCTCCGCTGCGAAACACATACCATTGGGCAACTTCAGGAGTTGGCTGGGTCGATGGTCTCACAGGTTTCATCCGATTCATTCCAGTTGTCGCTTTGAGCTGATTTAGCTCTTGTTCTACCGGATTCGGAGGCGGTGAGTTAGAATTGGGCGATCGCTTTTTCTTAGCCTCCGGCTTACCTCTAGCAATTTCTACTTCGCCGGGCCACCCCCAGAAATGCCACACCGCCACCCACACTAGCGCCACAGCAGATCCTAAAATCTCTTCTTGTGTTTCTGACCATTCTTTCGACTCTCCAAACAGCAGAAAACCGATCGCACCGAGTACGATCGCTATGAGGTTTAGGTAAATTAGGTTGGTCGTGTCGTTAGCGGCTAAGTGCCAACTGGTTGTGTGCCGAACAAAAGATTGGCTGGTTGCTGTCCTGTTGTGTTTCCACGCTTTGCGAGCTTGAATCCCGCCGTAACCAGGAGAGTCGGCGGGCCACCACGTCGCGCCCCAATTAACTAGGGTTTGCTGAATAATTGATCGCAGACCACTAGCAGGAGCGATCGATATATTCAAGGTGAGTTAAATATAAGTT
>NZ_JAUBRB010000093.1:0-16385 GCF_036701585.1 Microcoleus sp. POL10_C6
ATTTATGCAGAATTTACTTAACTTTATTTAAGTGAACTTTAGTTTACTTAACTTTTACTTTCGTTTACTTTCGTTTATTTTCGTTTTACTTTACTTTCCTTTACTCATACCCCCCCGATCGCCCCCGTACCGCGCTGGGGATAATTAATGATATTTAATAATATTTTCTAATATTTTTTCATACCCACGCAAAACGCCGGAAACCTTTGCAGCGTATAGCTTTCGAGCCGTTTTTGTGATACAATTAAAGTAAAATTTGCACAAAACCGATGGAAGAATTTATCAATTTCCGGGGCAAGAATTTGCCGGCCACCATGATCACCGTAGGGGGGCAAGATTTTCTAATTGCAGCCGTGGGCGATCGGCAGGACAGCGCTATTGCCGACATTTACGCACAGCAGAATATCGAGATTGTACCGGGACTGAAGGTAATGGAGAGAAAATCTGGGACGTTATTTGAGATTTTATCGCAGCCATCGGGGCATCTCCGGCACGTAAGGATAAAGGATACCCGCCGCAATTTGACGCCTATCAATGTGACCGAGGATCGACTGCGGCAAGATTTTCGATTTGTGGGCTGAAGCCGTGCGGGATGCCCGTAACGCCGATCGCAATTAATACAGTTAATACAGTGTTTGGGCGGGTGTAAAAATTGTATTAATTGTATTAATGGCGGCGGGTGCGATCAATTCGGCGACGCGACCGCATCGGACTCAGCCTCAAATCAGAAGCCAAAGTCGGCTCGCCACCATAAAAGGGTTCAGGAAGAATATCGGGGCAAGTGCTGTGAGTCCATCTAACGAAGTAAACCCAAGTGTTGGCCGCTAAACAATGTCCATCAGCTTCGGGAACCCAGCGCATACCCAAAATCTCGCCAAAATCAGTAGCAAACTCTGGAGCATCGTCATCATCTGGCTCCCAGTCATAAGCCACCAAGTCACCCATCTTGAACTCTGGGGAGGGATAAAGAGAGCGAGGCTGAGAGCGTAAAACAAGGAACGGCAAAGCGACGGACGCTGCTTTCTGCAGGAAGTCGCGCCGAGCGAACGTAAACAATTGCGATCTCCCTTCCGGACAATCGGCTGAATGTGACATGATTATTAGGCTCCAAGCGTTGTTATGAACGTTGGGGGAAGTCCTCCGAACTTCGGTGCTACTAACACCGGGCAAGGGGGCATATCAAATCTTCCTTAAACTTACGATCGCTCTTTTCCAGCCGCTTGTCAATGAGTGGCTGGAAAAGTTTTATGAAAAAGCCTGCAATTTGAAATTTTAAAACTGCGAGCAGGCATATCGCCAGATACTTGCAGCGATCGTCCCTTCTTCGGGGATAACCGATTCCCTGTCGGCGCGTTCTAAGGGGACTTCTCGGATTAACGAGCCTTGATTGCTCATCAAGTCAAGCCCGCGCAAGGCTAGAGTTCCTTTGAAGCAATCAGCCTGATATCGCTGCCTAAAAGACCGTCTCCCAGCGGTAGTGGCTAGGGTCATGGTGCGAAAAGTGTTTTGCTTGACCCCTGCGTCAAATAGCTTGACTTGGGAGGCCGTGTCGAAAAAGACTCGATCGCCACTTTCAGTTTTGGTTATTTCTATCCATTGGGGCTGTTGAGCTTGAACGGTTGTCGCAGTGGCAAGGCTTAATATTGTGGCTGCGATTATTTGGATTAACTTGTGCATATTTTCCCTTGGTTGGAGCTTTACGCTGATTATCCGACGTACTGCATATTTTTCAGTGAGTTCGATCGCTCGCTCAAAACATCCCATCAAGTAAATCGGTAACGTCCGCTTGGTCGCGCCCCCGGTTATCGTCATAAATCATTAAGGTGTCTAGCTTCCGGTGGCGGCTCAATTTTTGCACCTTACGTACATTCCCATCCGTCGCATCCAGCGCCGCCGTAATAGCTGAGTGTCTGATGCGGTGAGGGGACATCTGCTTTTTGATGCCAGCATTTTCGCTGTGTCGCACAACAATCTTACGGATACCGTCGCCAGTCAGCCGATGTCCTGAATTAGCAAAGTCAAGCGCGGTAAACAGCGGGGTATCATGCGATTGGTTCCCGCCCTTAGCTTCGAGCCAGTCAGCGATCGCCAGCACGGTCGCCGTCCCCAAGTCCACGTTTTCCGACTGAGTGCCACGTCCCTTACCGAGAATCCGCAAATTCTTAGTCACCGGGTCAAAGTCGCGAACATCTAACTGGCTGATTTCATTCCGTCTCAGCGCGTTACCCCAGAGCAGTCTAAGTAGCGCATAGTCACGCTTCCCTGCTAGAGTTGCCCGATCGCACTGCTGCAAAACTCGCTCAAAAGTCCCGGCGTCAACTCCGGTGGTATCGCGGTATTTAGCGACTTTTTCACCCTTAATGTCCCCTAAAGCATAATGACATACGCCGAGCTTGCGCCCCATCTCTACCAGCGACTTGATGGCAGCCAGCCGCCGATTAACAGTAGCTTCCTTGAGTCCCTTGTCGATCAACTTAGCTTTGTACTTGAGAACCACCGACACAGCCTGACGTTCTTCCAGGTGCAAGAATTCCAAAACGTTATCAGGCACGGCGGGCATTCCCGTCATAGTTTGCAGAAAATCATTCACGTCCTTCTCATAGGCACGGCGGGTATTTTCGGAGCGCTTGTCAGCGAGTAATTGTTTGAGCACGTCGGGGTCGGTGTCTAAAGTGTCAAAGTGCCGCTCAATTTTGGCATTGAGGGAAGCTTCGAGGGTGGCTGTTACAAGTTCAATTTTATTCATTTTACGGTATTGATAAGGGATATTTCCGATAACAGTAGGGCAAAAAGGGGCCCCACCGGGTTTAGGGTGGGGCAACTAAATCTAGGCGGCAAACTTCAGCCGCTTAAGTTGGTTGAGGGCCGCCGACTGATTTTCTTCCTCAAGGACGATCGCTGGTATCGTTTCGCCGGCTCGTGGGTTAAGTTGTCGCGCCAGAACTGCGGCGTGATATTGGAGATGACCGCTGATAACCTTGTACCCGCTACTGTCTCGCACCAACACCGGGGGAATCACGAAACCGCCGATCGCCAAACTGAGCTCGCCCAAAACCTCTAGCTCGAACTGATCGAAGTTGCTGGCAGGAATATCAGAGGTGATCCGTTTGACGGCGACTAGCGAGAGGTTGAGCTTCTTAGGTGCGATCGGTTGCACCCGTCCCCGTCCGTTATCTCCCCTGTTGGGGGGTTCGTCATTGGTTCCGATCGCGGCTGGCGCTATGGGTGCGCGGGTAACTGCTGCTGTGGTGGTTGCGTGGCTTGCTGCTGCGGGTTTTGAAGGTGCGCTGGTGACTGCGGGTGCGATGACTTCGACCGCTGGCAGTACCCACTCTTCTGTGTGCCGATCGCGGCAGTTCGGGAAAGTCACAATCAGGCAGGTGCGGCCGTCCTTAAGAATTTCTTTGCCGACTACGCGGGCGATCGGGCAAAAAGGCTTGCGAATTACGTCGCCGACTGCGGCTTCTGCTGTTGCGTCGGGCCAGATTTTGGGTTGAGGAACCCTGGTGAAAGATGTGGGGGAAGTCGGGCGGGTGATCGTTGCTGTAGCGGTTTGTGCTAATTTCATGGTTAGTCCTTTTCTGGGCTGATTCCACCGCTCTAGGCCTCGTAAACTTTGGGCGGTGGTTTGTTTGGTATGTTACCATCATAGCTAGATACCATACTATATACAATACCAGTAACATACAGATAACTTATGGTGTGTTACTAGAGTAATGAGATACCGCTTATAGTGTGTTACTGACAGTATGTTACCCATGCTTTCAGCCAGAGAGGGACGGCCCTCTCAACCGCTTAGCCGATCGCCCGCAGGTCAGCCGGTGTAACTATCGCCTTGAGTCTCCGTGTTATATTGGCTGCTGTTCCGCGAGCATCAACTTTTTTGGATTTAGCCAGTGACCGCAGAGTAGGTAGGGGCATATTAGCCAGCGCTTGCTCGACATCCATCTCTGGCGCGGGTTCCGGCTTGATCGGCGCGTCGGGTTCCGCCGTAGCTTCAATATCAATCACTGGGTTGGTATCGGCTGCTGTAGTGGGTTCCGGTGCTGTCGGTTCGATCGGTTCCGGCTCGACTGTTTCGGCTGGTGTAGGGGTGGCTGATTCTAAGAATGCGATCGCATCGGTTCCGAATTGCGCGTTAACTGCCGCCTTGAATGTAGGGATTTCGGCAGGGTCAACGTGTCCCAACATTGACAGCGCGGTTCCGATTTGTGCGATCGCAGATTGGCAAGCTTGCTCGACTGAAAGTAGTTGTTGCTGGTGTTCCTGTAATTCGCTGAGCTTGGCTTGTAGGGCTGCGATTTGGGCGTTAGTGGCGTCAATGGCTGAAGCGATTTGGTTGAATTTGGCGGCTAGTAATTGCATGGTGATTTTTCCTGTGGTGTGTAGTGAGTGAATAGGTGAATCGGGGGGGTGGAGGGTGTCACCCCTCCCGGTTGGTTATTTAGTTGTGATGACTATCGAAAACTTCTTGGATAAATTCAGAAGCAAAGATTAACTGGAATTGCTGGAATGATTCGATCGGTTTGTTGAAGATTGTGATCGTTTCGTCATCAAGCACATCGACTTGTACTCCGTAGCCTGTGGCTGATGTGCTGTCCATATAGATCAGGACTTCCACCATGATTTCGTTGTTCTGATCTTCGTTGGCGTAACCTTTAAACCAGAAGCCCGATTTGCCGCTGTCAGTGCAATTCATGTCAAACTGGATTTTTTTAGATTGCTGAAGTGCTAGCAGCGCGGTGGAGATAAGGCTGTGTTCGATATTCATTTTTCTAGGTTCGGTGTGGTGTGTAGCGCGGGCTGTGTCGCTTCCCTTTGCTTGGTATGTTACCACTATAGCAAGGTATCTTACTAAATACAATACCAGTAACATACAGATAACTTATAGTGTGTTACCAAGACATACTTAAAACTTATAGTGTGTTACTTGTCTATTAGGTATGTTATCGTGATGTTGTACTGACCGATGGGTAACATACATGGCAACCGATAAGAAACATATCGCCGTATACCTTGATAAAGCTGTAGAGGATGCGCTGAGCAAGTTTTGTACTGATAACGGGCTGGAATCTAAAAAAGGGCTGATGTATTCGGCGGCGGTCAATAAAGCGCTGGCACAATTTTTTGAGGTAGAAAGCACCACACCTAGCAACACACCGGGTAACACAGCTAGCACCACACCTAGCGACATACCCGACAACTTAGATCAGCGTATTGCCGAAATTGTTGAGCGGAAGATGTCGGGTGCGATCGAACAACTGAGGACTGAATTGGGGGAGTCCGCAGCCTGACCGATCGCACCGATGAATCGCTCAGGCAAGAACTCAAACAAACTCAAGACGAACTCGCAGCAACCAAACAGGAATTGGCAACACTGGCAGCCGATCGAGCGCAACTCCAAGCTGACCTCGATCGGACGCTGGCAGAGCTGGCAGAACTCAAGGAAAATCCGCCGGGGACGATCGAACAGAACCCGGCACAAGCGATCGACCTATCCGAGCAAATACCGGAGATCATAAATTTTCTCAAGGAACTGCTACCCCCAGACACCAAGTGGCCCAAGCGGGTAATGCCCAAGCTGAGGGAGCATCTGGAATCTAAGGAGGGCTAGCGTCGGGCGATCGCACCCAAAAACAAAGAGCCCCCAGCAAGATGCCGAGGGCTTTTTTTATGAAGGGTATTAGTAATTGGTAATTGGAAATTAGTATTTCATCCTTTTTCCCCAATTGCTTGCAGTATAGCGGGTCTAGGGCTGTTGCGCGCTTCCTTCGTCAGATCGCCTAGTGTGTTGTTAGGTATGTTTCCCGGTATGTTTCCCGGTATGTTTTCCGGGTATGTTGCGCTCGTTTATGTTGGCAATGTTCAGCGATGGATGTTCAGTGGTTTAGCTCTTGCAGAATTCGATTAAAGCTTCACACTCGATTCTTGACCGAAACCAGTTCATCGGCTTGATGGTGAGTTTTTCATCATTGCAGGACGAAGAGATGAAACCTTCATCCTCAAAACAGCCACCTACTTCGTACAGGCTTGTTAATTCGCTTAGCAATTCTTGCTTGTACTCCTCTGGTGCTTTTTCTAGGTTTGCCCCCCACATTTTCGTACAGACATCGTAAAAGCTTTTATCTCCTATCATCTTTTTTTCTCCTATTAGTTGTTAGTTCGTTTCAGTCAAATTGTCTGTAACAACGTAGCGCTCGTTTATGTTGTCGATGTTCAGCGATCGATGTTCAGTGCTGCCATCTGATCGTCGGTTAATTGCTGAATCTGCTGCGGTGGCTGCCAGCGAGGGCCCCAGCTCTGCCGAAGTTTGGGAAGGGCGATCGGACTGGGGAAGAGTTCGGCGGCACTAACCCAAACTCCAACACCGGAAATCTGACTCGCATAGTAGGTATCAAACTGTTGGCGTGATACCCTTGCCAGTTGCCCTTGCTCAGATTGCTGCCACAGTCGATCGAGCGGTAGTGTTTCACGCTTCACAAACCGCACGATTCCTAATACTTCCGCAGTCGGCAAGGTGGCATAAATTGCGATGGTGTCGCCCGGTTTTAGAGAGGTTCCAAAACTGCCTTTTCTGAGTTCGATCGACTTTGGGTTGTGGCTGAGGAAGAAGGCAGAAGCCCATCGCAGGTGTACCGATATGAGGAAGGTGCGATTCATTTTCCCTTCCCCATCAAGGTTAGAAATGGATTCAAGAGCATTAAGCAAACAGTTGCAACCCTTAAGTAGTTGGAAACAATCGGGCGCAATGGCGATGGGGTTCGGTTGTTTCCATTCAGGTTCCAAAAGATATCTTGATGGATTAGTTTGTGCGCGTCTGGTGAGAGCGGAACGCAATCTCGGACAACCCATTCATTCCTCAAATTCTTGTAATGCAAATGATGCGCGTGTGTTGCTCTTTTCCAGGGACGTAATGCACATCGCTTGCCTGTTGTTGCTAGAACACTGTTGCTCTTTTTGCGCCAGTTACTCGACTGTATATAGAGGGTGTATTCTGTACTTCTTGCCATTGTTTTATTCCTCACCATTAATCAGTCGATCAAGCATTGCCCGCGCCTCAGAATATAGGGCGTGATTTCTCCCCCCTGGACGTACACCCCAAAGCAGCCAGATGGTTTTTTCCTTGCCTAAGTTTCGGGCAATTACTAATTTTGCTAATTGCAGTCGATCGGAGTGTTCCGAGAGCGGAAATTCCTCCGAGAAGACAGGGGGAAGGGTTTCCGCCAGCACATCAGCCAAAAGAGCTTCCAAGCGTTCCGCCCTTGTTCCATAAGGGTTTCCGAGGTTTTCCGCGCCACTCTCTGCAAGCTTCCCAGAGTTTCCGGGTGCCGCGTCGGTGACTGTGCTGTGGGTAGTGGGAAGGGTACTAATTGCGTCGTTGTGTGGGGTGTCTAATTTAGCCAGTTTAACCAAATTACGATTAGTTAGAGACTGCCCGGGCATCTTAACCATTGCCTCAAATCGGGGTGTTGCTCGCTCAGTTTCGGCGTTATATTCGCCCAAAATTTCAACCTCTAGCATAGATTCATCTCTCAAAGCACCCATGCCTTTTGCATCGCCCAAGCCTGCAAGATTGCGCGTGTGACTGACAATTATTGAGTAGCATTCGGCTTTGCGGATGTCGCTGTTTACGGTCTGAAAATGCTCACCACTGTTGTTACACCGCTTACTCCAATTCGTGAATTCCTCACCCACAATTGTTAGCTGTTGAAATGTGGGATTTGACTGACTGCTGATTGTCTTGTAACGGTCTTTGACTTGTTTCTGAAACCAGACTAACTTTGCATCGATCGCCTCATAATCCATGCCCGCTCCAACAACCTCGCATCCCTCCCATTGCCCGCAGGCTGCATGGGGGTCTAGGACAATTACCCGATGCCCTTCTTTGAGCCGCTTAGCGACCTCTTGCTCTGTAAATGTGGATTTACCCGCGCCCGGTACGCCGTAAATTAACAAGCTTGGATACTTGCTTAGGTTGGGCATTTTTGGGTCGGTTGTTCGATCGGGTTCAGGTTTGATCGCCGCCGATGTTCCCGCCTCCACTTTGTCGCCGGGGTGTGCCACACTGTCGAGCGTCGTTGTGCCTGTAAGTAGCGCTTGCTGTTCGTGAGGACTGATGCCGAGAGATTGGCAGTAGGTAGTTTCGAGTTCATCCTCAAAAGCTCGCTCATCGGCCTCTGCTAGCTTCTTGTACCGCATCTGAGTGCCAGCCATTTGATATGCAGCTTCAGCAGCGTAGTTGAATTCATGAGCTTTCTCTTGATACTTCTTAATCCGCTGGCGTACAGGCTCTAATTCCCCTTCCTTGCGGGCAATGAGCATCACTGCCACCATGCCACCAGTAGCCAGCAGAGCGAGCAAGATTTTAATCCCCCCATACCCGCGCTCAAGGCTTCTGAATTCAGCTTTAGGCGGGACTAACCATGCTGGCTGAGATTCAATTCGGTTGCCTATTCTGTACTCAATCCGGTCATTGAATGGGAGCGCGGTAGCTCCAACAATTCCGGCGAAACTTACCCCTAACAAACCTGCAACAATTGGCTGATTTATATTACTTAACATTACTTAACTTGCTCCAAATCTGCGTACCTACAAAACCGAAAGTAATCACGATTAGCGCACCGCTAAAAATCAGCATTTGAGAATTGGCAATTATCCAAGCCAGCCACGCATCCCAGTTCCCTGCAATCAGCGCCGTGCCGATGGCAATTAGGATTAGCAGTGCGCGGACTTGGGCGGAGCCTTTAGAAGAAGCAGTAAATATTGCCAGCCCCAAGCCAATACCAGGGACAAGGATTACAGCAGCAGGAATTAGCGCCGGAATCCCGCGAATGATAAGGCTTGCAGCCAACCCACCACTAAAATAAGCGCCAAACTCTCCCAAGTTTCCTGTTAGGTTCCAGAAGCGTTCTATGCCACTAATTTCGTCAACTTTCTGGGTTTGAGTTGGCTTGAACTGTTCGGGAGTTCCTGCATTTAAATAATCAAAGTCTGAACCAAATTCTGAAGCGTCAAATTCTTGTTGGTACATACAAAAAAAAGCGGGCCGTTCTGACCCGCTGCTACCGTGTATTAGTTGCGACCAGAGAAAAAGCCTAAAAGCCCGTCTAATAAGCCTTTAGAGTTGTTACCCATGCCAGAGTTGCCCGCGCCGGACGCGCCTGGTACAGCGGGAACTGGGTCAAAGTCTTTGGCATTAATGTAATTGTTGAAAGCCGAGCGTTTAGCCTGCATTGCTATCGCTTGCTGAGGACTCGCTTGGATTGCTTTAAGGCTCTGCTGAAAACCGTTCTGCTGAATCTGTCCTTTGGCTTGATGGTTTGCCTTTATGAGTAGCAATCGCTGGCGGAAATCCATGTTTTGCAGGGTTTGGGTAGAGGCTCCCTCGACCTTGATTAAGCCCAATTCATGCTGCAATTTCTGAGTTAGATTGATGATGTTTTGGTCGTACTTTGCACCCGCTGCAATTGCTTTGGCGACATACTTCTTAATCTGCAAAGCATCAGTCAACCCGGACTCAACCGCCTCAAGGGTTAACCGCTCGATTTCTACTTCATTGCTGCGGGCTTTGGCATCATGGCGGTTGTAAGCGGTTCTGAGCTGTTTCTGTAGCTCCAAGATTTTTGCTTGCCTGCCTTTGGCGTTGACCATCTCCGGCGTGAGGGGCCCGGATTCATAGTCGAATTCGCGCTTTATCGTTGCAGCGCCCGGTGTTTGGGCTACTCGGATTTTTTGCATCATGATAAAATTCTGCTTAGTACGGTGTACTGAATGAAATCCCCTAGCTCGTGCCAGGGGATGAATTACAGGGCCGGCGGGGTTACTTTCTCAGGGCATCCCGTCGGTTTTGCATTTGGTTCAGTCTGTTGCTTAAGTTGTCGGCTTCGGCGTGTCCGATCGCCGGCAAGTATTCGCCCCGCCGCCAACTGTCGCCAAGCTCGATCGCGCTTCCTAAATCCAGCCCAAGCATTACATACTGGCACTCAGGAAAATCCATCTCGCCACCTTCGGATTCTTCCTCTGGTAGAGCTTGATAGCCGATCGCAAAATTGTCTACAGCTTCCCGCTGTTCCGGGGTAAGGGTTCCGTTGGGATTCAAGTGCTCAAACATATCTAAATGTGATGCCAGCCGATACCGAGAATCGTCGCCGTAGCGCGGGATGCGCTCGATATGGCGTTTGATGTAATCGGGTTCGATTCCACCTGAATTGAAGGCATCGGCGTCGGCATTTCCATCAAAGAAATCAGAGCATTCAAAGGGAGTTAAATCTGCATCGGTAATCATCGTTAATTCCTCCTATTTCGTCACGCTGCCAGCATCATCTGAATTCAGATTAATGCTGTTGTTAATTGTCACGTTTCCGTGAATAATTGTCGGCTCTGGAACTCGCTTGGCTCCAGATTGATAGCCTGTGTCGTAGCCGACTGCAAAGACCAGAGTGCCAGCTACAAGCGCACTGCCAACCATTATCTTTGTCAGGTTTTTGTCGAAATTGTCATCGTCAAGCATTGCCTAAACTTCCTCACTTTTTACGTCGATCGCCTCACCATCTTTTGACAAATCTTTGCGCGTTGGTGTTGGCGATGGCTTGTGATTGATAACCGTGCCAGCGATAAAATCGCCTTCGATTTTTTCGACGTAATTACCGCCCTGGGTATTGATGACCCGTTTTCCAGGTTTTCCATCTTCAAATACAACGCCATTGATAATGCGTACCATGCTTTAAAACTCCATTGGGGTAAAGGTTTCGGCTGCGGATAAAGGGGCGATCGAGTTGTCGGCGATCGGCTGCGAAGTAGCGGCAACTGCCTGCTGACAATGGTTGATTTGCCAAGTAGATAAAAGATGATTTCCGTACCTTGAAAGCAGCAAACTAATCAATGTTGAATAGTCTGCAACCCCTGTCACGTCAAGCAGTTCATCCGCCAAGGGTAAGAATTTACTCGGCATAACGGCGCGTGTTTGTGCCATTTAGTTTTGCTCCTTGTTCAGACCGTAAAGATTGAAAAATTGGGGGCGAGGTGCGACTTTAAAGCGGCCTTTCGACTGTTCGCACATCGGCTGTAATAAGGTGGCAGAACCGCCGATGACAACTAACTCACCCAAGCTAGGTAAATACTTTGCCCAATTTGCTTTGAGTTTTGCCCTGATGTCGGCAGTCCAGGCGTCCCGTACTGCTACGAACTCGCGGCTGAAGTCGATATCGGTTGAGCCATAACAGAGGTTGCCAGAGGCGATCGCATCCATCAACATTCCCGCGTCGGCGGTGTTGCCCACCTTCGGGAGAATGGCTGCTGCCAACCTTTGGGCTAGGTGAGAAGTTCCCGGCAAGACAATATCCGCATCCCGGAGCAAAGCGCCACCGGGGGCAAACAGACGAGCGATCGCAGTTCCGCCGCCGATATCAAGGATGCCGTTCGGGTTTTGGGGATAGCGCCACATTGACCGCCCAAGTGCGAGGTCATAAGCGCCGCGACATTCATCAACCGCCACCACTGATCGGATTGTTGACAAGCAATCATGCCCGTTTACAGAAAATTCGATAGTGGTTTCGAGTTCTTTAAGTTTGGCGATCGTCGCTTGATTGCGAGAATCTGGCGTCGGAATCACCAGCCGTTCGATACGCTGCGGGCTGTCGCTGGCAAGCGCGGGGAGAATCAGCAGATGAGCCAAGTCCGCCTTGCCCGACTCGAAAGCCGGAGCGCCGCCCATCAATTGAGCCAGTCTGCCGACTAAATAGCGCTTGCCATCAAATCCGATTTCGTAGCTTTGATCGTCGGTGCCGCCTTCCTCCCAGTCCGCCAACTCCTTAACGTAAGACGGAATTGAGCGGACTGTCTGACAGTCGATCCACTTGGTGAAACGATTTCCGGGGTCAACAGCCAACACGGGACGCGATACGGCGCGATACGGCTGGATTGAGCCAAGCGTGGTTTGAGAATATGCAATTGTCATGGTTCGGGTTTGCCTTATGGCGTATGGATTAGAGACGATTTTAGAGCCAGTTTTTGAGCAACCGCGCGGGAATGTACGTGTGACCGTTTTGCGCTCAAAACTGGCTTTATTGCGTCTATGAGTGTTAGTATAGCACAAAGACAAATTGACACAATGACAATCTCAAATAAAAGGGCAGATAGCAATGCGACAATAAAAATAAAGTCGTGAGAGCTTGTTTGTGACTGAAGAAACCGAAACCGAAAGAGCTGTCTTTATCAGGGGTCGCGTTCCTGAGTCAGTGCGGGCCCGCTTTAAAGCAGCGTGTGCCTTGCGGGGACAGGATATGGGTGATGCCCTAGGGGAAATGATTATGAAATGGCTGGAAGAGCATGAGCCCAGTCCGTTACCAGCTCGCAGCAAAACCAACCGCAGCGGCAAAGGCAACGGCAAAACGGGGGACGGGCAAGGCTAAAAGCTGATTGGGTTGTGTGATCGCTAGTCAAATTGACAATTTTTTTGCTTGTCAATTTGACAGGCAGATTCTCCTAGCAAAATCTGCCTATTAAAAGCTCTACACGTTAACGTGTACACATCAATATGAGGCATCAAATCGTTAATCAGTGACTCCCTGCTAATTTTGCTACCAAGAATGAATACGATATATCAAGTTATCGTGATTATCTTGATATATCTTATTTACCCTATGTAGTAAATTGCCATAAGTTTTATTGAAGATTGCGAACTTCTTAATGCTATCTGCTACATTAAAGGGAGTTCATTCGATCGAGCAAGAAACTTTCCGATCGCCCGGTTCAAGAATTTGAGGCAAAACCGACAACTAGCAAAAGTTAAGAAGGTGCTTATGCTTTCAACGACAAGAAAACTCAGAATATCTTTCGCGCTTTCCCCCGATCTAACAGAGGCACTTGATACCTATGCTGCCTCTTTCGGAGTGTCTCGATCGGCTTTTGCTGAAGAGGCACTTTGGATTTACCTAAACCAACTCGATAAGCACATGGAATCGAAAACAAAAATACAATTTCAAAACGAAGATGCGCTGGCAGCATAAGGGCTTCAGCGCATCTTTTTGTTATCTAAAACAATCAACTTAACTTTTGTCGTCTGTCCGGGAAGATTGCACGACAAAGTTAGCAAACTACCAACTCGGCATCCTAAGAAGATTGCCTATTGTTATCCCTATCATGCCATACATCAAAAAAAGAATAAAGCGCAAAAATTGCGCTGTTTTTGGGGCTTCTAATAGTACCCCAGATGTCTGTAGCAACGTTCCCGCCATCTGTAGCGGTGCGATCGAGCAAATTCTGAATTCTAGCGCTACCGATAGAGCTACCCATAAGTTTCAAGAGCCTGCAAAGCCTTGTTATCAACCTATCGTACCACAATCCCCTCTAAATACGCAACATAACCGGGGATTGTTTGGAGTTAGCTTTGCAGCGATAAATCCACAATCCACAGTATCCGCGCAAGCAAACCGGGGATTTTCTGCTGTTGGCTTTGAAGCGATCGGGGGTGCAGTGTAATGAAAGCTACTACCTCTACATCGATCGACCTACACTTCAACATTCACGACTACAAAGGACGGTTAACCCCATCCAAAAGAGGGAAGTTCCACTGCCCGGTCTGCAATGATCCAAATTTCAGCATCGACAAGAAGGGCCCTGGATATGCCTGTTACAAAGGTGGTTGTGAGGCTAAAGATATTCAAGAAGCCATCCGCCCCGCCGCCGAAGTTAAACAACTACTAGAGGTCGAGCGCGAACGCAAGAGAAAAACCCCAGTTCCGTACAGCCTATCTGCCAAGCACCTTAAGGAAATGGGACTGAGCGGCATCCCTGAAGATTTGGCGCGGATGAACATTCGATCGGCGGATGATTCTCACCAGATAGCTGAATTCCTGGACTGGAAAGGATACATGGGGTCGATCGGCTGGCTGTATACCGGAGTAGACCCAGAGACGGGATTTGATACTGGTATTGGACAATTTAAGCCTGACGAAAAATTCGCCTTTCCTAACGGCAATCTTGCCAAATATCTAAGCCAGAAACACGCTTACGACGCCGCCTGTTTCAGGGTTCCGATGTGGGTATGGCGTAAAGTCAGCGATCGCTATTCTGTTCCGATGCCTGATGGTACGGCGGTCATAAATGACTCGGACGAAGTAACGGCAGCGTTTTGGCGCTGGGTTTTAGATAATCCGCAGCTACCCATCAGCCCCGCTGAAGGGGGGAAGAAAGCGCTGCTATTACTAGCTAAAGGGCGGATTGGAATCCCGATCAGTGGCGTAGATATGGCAACGATCGGGCGTGGGGTGGATTTAGTACCGAGCCTGAAAAAGCTGGCAGTCAAAGGTCGCCCGGTTGAACCATTCTATGATGCCGACATCATTGAGAAACCTGATGTAGAAAATGCTTTGATGGCTTTCGGTGCAGCGTTGACACGGGCCGGCTGTGTAATTACTGTTCCGACGTGGGATCTAAAACTGGGTAAAGGTGTTGACGATTTGGCTGTTAACGAAGGTGAAGCTTGGGAAAGTTGCCTTACTGTCTTGAGCTACAAAGATTGGCTCAAAAAATTGGAACAGCAGCGGCAGGAATCCAAAAAGCGATCGCCCGTCAAGAAAAGCAAAGATACGGTTGATTCACTTAAACGAAGCTTTGACAAAGACTCAGCCGAAAGTAGCTCCCCCGCCAAATCCAACAATAAGCGGCTTCTTAATCTAATTGGAGCCCAATGGGGAGAGCGACTGAGACTGAACGAGATGACTCAGCAAGTAGAGATGGATGGATCAGAAATAAATATCGATCCAATCTACTTCCAAATTGCTGAGGAACTGGATGTAGATGTCCCCAAGCAAAAGGCTTCGGATTTGGTCGTCATGCTGGCAAAGAAAAATACTTATTCCCCAGTTCGCGACTATCTGAATTCGCTGACAGATATCGCGCCAATCAATCTAGAATGCCTTGCCCTCCGATACTTCGGCACAGATAACCCGTTACACGCGACACTGCTTAAACGCACCCTAATTGCTGCTGTAGCAAGGGTATTTAAGCCTGGGTGCAAGGTAGACACCCTCTGCATACTCCAAGGCGACCAAGGCTTCCTAAAGTCAACATTTTGGCAAAAACTAGCAGGTGAAAATTGGTTCACCGACAATCTCAACGAAGGAAATGAGAAAGACGAAAAATTAAAACTTCGACGCTACTGGCTATTAGAATTCTCCGAGTTTGAAACCGCTTATAAACGCAAAGAAGTTGCACAGCTCAAAGCTTTTTTATCTTCCTCGACTGACAGCTTAAGAGTGCCTTATGGCAAGGCAATTGAGGATTTCGCCCGAACCTCGGTTTTTGTCGGGTCAACAAACGGGGAAGAGTTCCTGCACGACCCCACAGGTGAGCGTCGTTACTGGGTAATTCCTGTCACGCAGCGAATTCCTGTCAGACTCCTTGAGAGGGAGCGAGATGCAATTTGGGCTGCTGCTGTTGCTGCTTATAAGGCTGGTGAACAGTGGTGGCTAACTCCTGAAGAGGACGCTTTACTTGCTCAAGCAAACCAGGGCTGGCAATCAAATGATGTCTGGGAAGCAGATATTTTGGATTATCTACAGCATAGAGAAGTTTGCACAATCTCCGAACTCCTGACAAAGGCTATCACAGTCGAGTTGCAACACCAAGACAAACGCGGTCAGATGCGCGTAAGCGTGATTTTGCGGCGTAATGGCTGGACAAAAGCTCCCACCCAAAGACGGATTGATGGGAAACAACAATGGTACTGGGAAAGAAAGGTGGTGACAGGTGGTGACGGGGTGGTGACAGAGGTGGTGACACCCTTAAACCCTCTCCCTGTAAGTATTCCAGAAGTAGTGTCACCACCTGTCACCACTTTTTTACCAAACTTTCCTCAAAATTGTAATTCTGCTAACGAACCAGACGAACCAGACGAACCAGACGAACCAGAAAAAAAGAAAAGTTTTGAAAATCGAGGTGGTGACACCCCCGCCGAAAATCTTGAAACTCCACCAGGGCAAGGGCTAGAAGGTGTCACCACCTCCCCGTCACCACCTCAAATTATTCACAATCCGATCGCGTCGCCGGAACCCGAAACACCACCAACAGCAGCGCCAGAGTCGATCGTTTTGCTAATTAAAAAGGTACAAGCTGCGGAAACTTGGGCCGAGGTTGAGTCGGTGTGGAATGGGGACGAAGGCCTCAAGCGTCAAATAAAAGGCTACCTTTCGGTGGCAGAGCTTAAGAGAGTTGGCAGACTGTACAAAAAAGCTCAGTCACAGCCGCAACCAGTAGAGCCGATCGCACTTCCCGATAACTCACAGGAGCCGGAACTGGTAGAACCCACGCCGGAACCAATACCAGAGACAGAGACACCAGCAATAGAACCGATCGCACTTGCCTACAACCCGGAATCGGAAATA
>NZ_JAUBRB010000094.1:0-16123 GCF_036701585.1 Microcoleus sp. POL10_C6
GTTAGGAGTTGGGATTCAATTAAATCTCAGCAAAACTTTTCATTATATCATAAAATTATTTTGCAAGAGATCTAATGTAAGTTCTGGTATCAATCCAATTCCGTTTTTGAATTAGGGTTCCCAGTTTATCCATGCGCGATCGGAACTCTGTCAGAGTAGGAACATAGCGCTGAATTTGCTGGGTCTGGGCTGCTGTGTAAGTCGTTGGAACTTTTGCTTCCACACTGCTGCAACTAACCAGAAATGCCATCAAAAACGCCATCATCAAGGCAAAAATTGAACGGGGACGAGTCATATCGATTTTAGATTTTAGATTTTAGATTTCTCTATCTCAGGAAAAGGCTGGAAATGCAGCTCGGCGAGGAGCTGGTTCACTGACCTAGCACCGAGAGTTATGTACAAAGTATTATTTTACCTCCTGGCGGCGCAGAAAAGTTATCACAGCATCGCCAACTTTTTCTGACCAATGTTCTTGAGGATAATGCCCCGCTTGTTCCAGTGTGACTAACTCTGCATTTCGCAGGGAACCGACTAGCTTTTGAACTGGTTCAACACTCAGCCAAGGATCTGTCAAACCCCACACAAATAAAGTTGGTCGAGTCCATGCTTTCAAGCCGGATTCAATTTCGGCCATAGACTGCGGCAATTGAATATTGCGGACTGTATTCATGAGCGATCGACCTGCATCCGAACTCTTCAAAAACGGGCGGCGGTAAACATCTAAATCCTTGTCTGATATTGTCTGGCGGCTGCCACCTTCGAGAGTTCTGTCAACCAAAAGCGGGTCTTGAGTCATCATGTCGCCAATAAAAGGCAGCCCCAACTGCTGCATTTTCCAAGGCAATTTTATATCTGCTGAAATTGGTGTATTTATGATGGCTAGACGCTCAATTTTATCGGGATTGCGTAAAGCGTATTGAATGCCGGCTGAAGCTAAAAATCCTTGGACAACGAGGTAAAATCGGTCTAATTCTATAGCTTGAATAAAGCCCGCAAGGGCGTCAACAAAAGCATCGGGAGTGTAGGCAAAGTCGCGCTTGTCTGGTTTGGTCGATCGCCCGTAACCCACCCAATCTGGGGCGATCGATCTAAATCCCTGTGCAGCCAAATCCGGCATCATTACAGTCCAGGTAAAACTCTGGGACGGCAAACCGTGCAGCAGCAGTACGGGCGGTTTACCAGTTTCGTTAACCGGATTTGTTTCCCGATAAAACCATTTCAGCGGGCCTACTTCAACTATCTTCTCATCAATTAACATTATTTTACTGGTTATTTATCAAAGAATAAGGCGGGGAATACCCGCCCTACTTACCTAATAGTTGGGTGTGCATAGAACACCTTACCCAACTAATTACAGCCGCGTTTAGAAATTCATTTCAGCAGCTTGAACTTTTTCGACCTGTTTCTTCTTGAGAACCAGCATGATTTGAGCCAGCATGGTTATAGCCACGAAAGCCATCAATCCTTTAACTCGATCGGCACTTTGCAGCACAATCTCCACGTCTTTTTGACCGAAGCCGCCCACATTAGGATTGTTCGTCAAAAGTTCGCCTGCTGCAACTGTTTGTCCTTCAGTAACAATCAGTTCTGGGCCTGCGGGAATCGTATCAACAACGGCTGCACCTTCAGCAGGTTGAATTGTCACTTCATAACCGCCAGCTTCCGGTTGAGCAATCTTAGAAATGCTGCCAGCTACCGAAGCATTGTAAACAGTATTATTGCTCTTTTCGCCAGTAGGATAAACCTGACCGCGACCGCGGTTGCCACCAACATAAATTTGGTATTTGCCGTAGTGAACAGACTTGTCAGTTGCCGGATTCGGGGACAAAACTGGGAATACCAATTCTTTATACTGTTCTCCCGGTACTGGGCCCACTAAAACAATATTTTCTTGGGTTTCGCTGTAAGGTTGGAAGTAAAGATCACCGACTTTTTCCTTCATTTCTTCGGGAATTCTGTCAGCGGGAGCAATCTTGAAACCTTCGGGCAACATCACAACTGCACCCACATTCAAGCCACCTTTGCTGCCGTCGCCGACAACTTGCTGCACGCTAGTATCGTAGGGAATCTTGACAATAGCTTCAAACACTGTGTCAGGCAAAACAGATTGCGGTACTTCAACTTCAGTCGGTTTTGCACCGAGGTGACAGTTAGCGCAAACAATGCGACCTGTGGCTTCGCGGGGAGTAGCGGGTGCTGTTTGCTGAGCCCAGAAAGGGTAAGCAAATGCTGCTTGGGGAAGTGCGATGTCGCTTGTGAGGAAAAATCCTGCGGCTACGATCGCAATTAAGGCTGTTTTCGCGATCGTCCTGGCACTGCGGCGAAATATCGCAGATAAATTAGTTTGTGGCATTAGAGTATTCAATCTCAAAGGTCAGACAATTTTGGATTTTGGATTTTGGATTTTGGATTTTGGATTTTGGACTTTGGATTATTAGACTGCTTTAGGGATGCAATTATCTGTGGTTTTCACCATTCACCCCCTATCTAAAATCTCAAATCTAAAATCCAAAATAGTTTAAGACCACCAAGGTGCTTCGCCGGTGCGGAAATCTGTTTCTGTCCAAGTTGTAAAAGCGATCTTGTCATCTGCGACAGTGGCGTGGGCCAGGGCCAGAGACAAAGGCGCGGGGCCGCGCACCACTTTGCCCTCATTATTGTATTGAGAACCGTGGCAAGGACAGATAAATTTGTTTTCGCTAACATTCCAAGGCACGACGCAACCCAAGTGAGTGCAGACTGCATTGATGCCGTAGTCGGCGATAGATTGGTCTTCTTTCACCACAACATAGGTGGGGTCGCCTTTGAGACCTTGGGCTAAGCTGCGATCGCCCGCCGGGTGCGAAGTCAAATATTCGCTAACGATGATGTCGTTACCCAAAGCATCTTTAGCTGTCACTCCGCCGCCAACTGCCCCACTCGCCGGAGGAACAAAATATTGGACAACGGGATAGAGTGCGCCCAGTGCCACACCTGTGACTGTACCGAACGTCAGCAAATTCATAAATTGGCGACGCCCCATATCGGGAACATCGGGATTTCCAGCAGAAGATTGAGCCATGACCTGCCTTTACGGTTTTAAGTTACGTTTGTTTGTTAGCTGTTAGCGAACCTGTACGTGCAGACAACTGGGATAATTGCCGTTAATCTGCTCGCACAAATTTTAGGCCGCGAAAATTCCTTTTAAGAATGCGCCTTCCAGCCTTTATTAGAGTATTATTACATTTTTTGAACTTTGTCTTTTATTGTTTAATGGATTAACTCAGGAGCAACCATGACGGGTAAGGATTTACACCAGCTACTGCTAGAAAAATGGGGAAAGTCTTACGATATCAGATTGCGGCGAACACGGGGCAAGATTTTTGTGCAAGTTATGTGGAAATATTTAGAACAGGCATCTTTTCCGATGACGGAGGCTGATTATTTCGAGCATTTGGATGCGGTGGCCAATTACCTCAACGGCTGGGGGAGCACAGAACAGGTGAGAGAATATATCGTGACTACTCGCGATCGCCCCCGCTTGGGTAAAGCTGTCAGCATTCCTCTAGATTTGGGTGAAAGAGCCTCGGAATGGTTGCTAGACGAGTTTTGAATCAGTCAGTCGATTTTAGATTTTAGATTTTAGATTTTAGATGGACTCCACAGCCGGGATCTGGGGGAGTTCCCTAAAGTTTTGTGTCGCGCCGCGGCTGGATTAGTTGAGCCCAAAGTCCCGAAAATCGATCGGCGAGCTTGTCATACGACTTGCTGCTGGTGAGAAACTAAGCTGTGGCGCATCTAATTTGCACAGTTGTTTTGATTCAAAGTCTTGTGTGGCGGGCTTTGCTGCGCGCCCCCAACTGTGGGATTTAAATGCCACAACAGTTTCTGGGGCTTTTTAGGGGCTTTTTTAATTTTGGGCGATCGGACTTCTAGCTTACCAAAATCATCCGAAGCAATTTCTGTCAACAATTTCACATACAATGAGTGTCAGATATCTTGTGAAATTTAGGAGAATGTTGTAATGGGTGTTGCACTGGGAATGGTTGAAGTCTTAGGATTTCCCGCTGCAGTAGAAGTTGCGGACTCAATGGTGAAAGCAGCCCGTGTTACTTTAGTTCGCTATGAGAAAATAACCCGCGCCTACTGGACAATTATAGTGCGAGGAGATGTCTCTGAAGTGCAAGCAGCCGTTGCTGCTGGAATTGAATCAGTTAAAAAGGTCGATGGCGGAAAGTTGCTATCGTATCACATAATTGCTCGTCCCCACGAGAATCTGGATTACGTTTTGCCGATCGGCTACACTCCCGAAGTAGAACAGTTCCGAATGTAGTCAAAGTTTTGACAAAACTTTGGTGTGGAATTGTAACTTTTAGTAATTATAGAGGCGCGGGCGATCGCGTCTCTATATTTTTTGCGGCTAATTCATATCAAATCCGGTAGCATCGGATCGGCCCAGATCCCCCCTAGCCCCCCTTCTTAAGGGGGGGACAATAATCTTCTCAAAGTGGGTCTTCTTAAGGGGGATTTAGGGGGCTCTGGACTCAAACAAAAGCGATATTCCTCATCGGTTTTAGGCGATTGTTCTCACCTATCGCTCGACGCAGACCATACAATCAACCAGTCATGAAATCACGGGCAGGAATGATAGAAGCACTCGAAACTCCCTTCAGAATCCCTATAGGGTTAATGGCTCCAACCTGACGAATCTCGGTATCTAAACCATTATTAATCGACCCAAAAGTGATGTCTGCAAACGGATCGCGAGAACGTACCAACAGTTTATCTTCACCTGGTTTGAAGTCAGCAATAGTATCTATTCCCGAACTCCTCCAAAGCCTAAACTTGTCAGCGCCCCCCCCGCCAATCAACGTTTCGCTGCCGTATCCACCAAGGAGAGTATCGTTATACCTAGAACCTATCGCTACTTCGATGCCGGAGAGCGAGTCTATGCCGCCCTGCCCGTCGGAAGCCCGACCTAACCCAGACCCGTCGCCGACATTCCCCAAGTCGAGATAGACACCCGTTCCTGCATTGCTGTACGATAATGTGTCGATGCCATCCCCGCCATTGAGCAAGTCATTGCCAGCCCCGCCATTGAGCAAGTCATTGCCAACCTCGCCATTGAGCAAGTCATTGCCAACCTCGTCATTGAGAGTGTCATTGCCATCGCCGCCATTGAGAGTGTCATTGCCATACCCGCCATAGAACCCGTCATTGCCAACCTTGCCATCGAGATAGTCATCGCCAAACCGGCTAAAGAACGTTTCGCTGATGTCTCCGCCAATGAGAGTATCGTTATAGTCAGTACTGAGTACACTTTCAATGCCGGAGAGCGAGTCTATGCCACCCTGCCCGTCGGAAGCCCGACCTAACCCCAAATCGAGATTGACGCCAGTTGTTGCAAAAATAAAAGATACTACGTCGATGCCATCGCCGCCATTGAGCAAGTCATTGCCAGCGTCGCTAATGAGAGTGTCATAGCCCGCGCCGCCATTGAGAGTGTCATTGCCCGCGCCGCCATAGAGTTCGTCATTGCCAACCTCGCCATTGAGAGTGTCATTGCCATCGCCGCTATAGAGATCGTCATTGCCCGCGCCGCCATTGAGCAAGTCATTGCCAACCTCGCCATAGCCACCGTCGCCATAGAGATAGTCATCGCCAAACCCGCCATAGAGAATATCATCGCCACCCCCGGCCGTGAGATCGTCATTGCCATCCTCGCCAAAGAGCCAGTCGTTCCCAGCCAGGCCCTTGAGAGCGTCATCCCCAGCCAGGCCATAAATGGTGTCATTGCCAGTAGTGCCATTGATGGTGTCATTGCCAGTAGTGCCAGGTGCCATATATTTAATTTCCGATTGAGATTAAGAAACTGAAACCGTCAAAAAGGTAAAACTCTACAGTGTGGATTTTTAAAGTGAACTTACTAAAAAATCCACCCACAAAACCAACAAGTCTCCTATCTTAGGCAGCCAGGAAACTCAAAAGATATAGCTAGACTTCAGTGAGCCAGCTTGACTCTCTTGCTGAGGTTTTACATTATTCAGTAATTTCACTGTATTTCTATGTTATCTGTCGCTCGAATACTCAGGATTGGCTCGTTTCAAATCTTCATGTAAACCTTAAAAACTCAATCATTAAAATAACTTATGATTGCCAGCCCGATCGCCTAAAGAATAGTGTGAATTAAGGCTCAAAACCTTGACCCCAGACACCTAACACTAAAGTTTGCTAATGTGAATTTTATATTTTATTTTAAATACTTATCAAACAGACACTAAATCAGCAAAGGTTATCAGATAAAACAATCAACTTACTCAAATAGCTGAGAAGCTTAGCTTTACACAATGTTTATAAGCTTACTTAAGTAAATAGGGAATTCGCCCTCAAAATAGCTGAAGCAATGTTTTTAAGAAAAGTTGACAACAATCTCAATCTCGGCTAAAAATAGCAGACAATTTTAAAATTCAGATGTTCGGTAACTTTTACATTGTCTGCTATTCTTAATTCTCATCGCCCTAAAAGCTTCACCAAACCAACCCCGCCAAAATACAAGCTCAGCACCGCACCTCCTAAAAGACTTTGCGTTAAAGGGTCAGTAGAAGGCGTTAAAACCGCTCCCAAAACTGCCGCTCCCAAGACTACATAGCGCCAGCCGGAGAGCATTTGGTTAGAAGAAACTATGCCCAAAACTCCGAGCAATACTTGGACAATCGGGATTTGAAAAGCTAAGCCAGTGCTGAACATTAACAGGAGCACAAATTTAAAGTATTTGTCGATCGACCACAACTGCTCTACAACATCGGCTCCATAGGTAACAAAGAAGTTGAGCGCCGCCGGAATCAGAGCGATGTAAGCAAATACTAACCCGCCCAAAAATAGGAAACTCGAACCGAAAAACACAGGCCCCAGCAACCTGCGTTCTTTCCGAGTCAAGCCGGGGAGAACAAACAGCGCTATCTGGTAAAAAATAAACGGAGTGGCGATGAGCAAACCGCTGTATCCGGCTACTTCGATAGAAACAAAGAAATACTCGCCGGGAGCTAGTTGCAGAAACTTGACGGGCCCTGCCGGTACTTCTAGCAGTTGCACGATGGGTTTAACTGTGAAAAAGCAACCGATTACAGCGATTACTACTGCAATTAGCGAGTAGAAAAGTCGCTGCCGCAATTCTTCTAAATGATCGAATAAAGACATTTCAACTTCGTCGGGAAGTTCGTCGAGAAATTCGTTTTCTAAGTTGCGAGAACCCATCGCACCGCCTGCGATTGGTGCAATGCTGTTTTCCGGGCTAATTGCTTCGAGATTGTTGTCGGAACCTTGTTCGGGTGTCTCCAAGTTTGAGGGAGCAGTCATAGGAAATGGGTAATTGGTAAGGGGTAATTAGGAAGATGGAATGGGTAATTGAAAATTGGTAATTAATTGGAAATTGGAAATAGGGAATAGTTATTTCATCATGGCTCCGAATTCCTTCTTCATTCTTTATTCTGACTTGAGCAGCAGAAGGAACGATCGATAATTAATCCGTGTATCCGTGTCAAAATCCGTCTAGTGCCTTCATTATTCAATCACGATCGCAATTTTGCCGATCGCGCGGCCCGTTTCGCTGTAAGCGTGGGCTGCTGCTACTTCTGCTAAGCTGTAAGTGCGATCGACAATCGGCTCAACTTTATCGGATTCTATTAACTCCCGCAAAGCCCCTAAATCGCTGGGGTTGGCATTGGCTAGAATGAATTTAGCTTTTTTACCCGATATAAACCAGCTCGTTAACATCGGTGCGAGGTTCTCGAAACTTGGCAAAGTCGATATATAAATTCCCTCTGGTTGCAGCACTTTTTCGCATTCAGCAAATGTTCTCGTCCCGACAGCATCTAAAATTATATCATATTTATCTGTCTGTTGAGTAAAGTCAATTTCTGCGTAATCCAGGACAAAATCGGCTCCTAAACTCTTCACCAATTCTCTATTTTTAGCACTGCAAACTCCCGTTACTTCCGCATTCATTGCTTTCGCAACTTGCACGGCAAAAGTGCCGACTCCGCCGGAAGCGCCGTTAATCAATACTTTATTTCCTGCTTGAATTTGACCCAAATCCCTGAGCGCTTGCAAAGCAGTTAAACCTGCGATCGGTACTGCTGCTGCTTCTGCATGAGTGATGTTTTTCGGTTTAAAGGCGGCATCCGATTCTGCCACTACCGCGTATTCGGCGCAAGCACCCCCACTCATGGGATTTAAGAAAGTATAAACTTCATCTCCGGGTTGAAATTTGGTGACTTCCCGGCCGACTTCCACGACAACTCCCGAAATGTCAGAACCGACGATTCGAGGAAAGTTAAATCCTGTTAATAGTTGCAGGTGTCCTTGCCGGATTTTCCAGTCTACGGGATTGACGCTGCTAGCCCGAACTCGCACTAACAATTCGTTGGATTTGGCGATCGGCTTTTCCAACTCTCGGTACTGCAATTCCTCGGCTGAACCGTAGCGATCGAACGCAACTGCTTTCATGGCAAATTTTCCGGTTTATTTCCAATGGAACATTCAATCCTTTACAATTACAGCACATTCGATCTCAATGTGACACAGTAAATTGAGTCACCCTTGTAGCAGCCGGCGATCGACTCTTGGAGGCTTCCAGACAGGACGCAGGCGTGAGGCAATGGGTTCGCTGGCAAGCGTGCGATCGACTAGAGATTAAAATTAATAGGAACAGGGCGGGCGATCCCATAACCCTGAGCATAATCTACTCCAATCTCCCGCAATTTTTCTAAGATAGTCTCGTCTTCGACAAACTCAGCTATAGTTTCAAGATTCATCGCATGGGCAATACGATTAAAGCCTTCAACTAGCGCTTGAGAAATCAAATTATGACTAATATTCTTGACAAAAGCACCATCAATCTTTAAATAATCAACTGGTAAATTCATCAGATAAGCAAAAGAACTCAACCCACTGCCAAAATCATCTAAAGCAAAGCAACAGCCAATCTTTTTGAGTTCGCCCATGAAATATCTGGCTTGCTCAAAGTTTGCGATCGCTGCGGTTTCCGTGATTTCAAAACCAATGGTTTGTGGGGGGACTTTGTATCGAGAAAATTGTTCGATTAAAAACTTCAAAAACTGATTGTTACTAATGCTAGCCCCAGAAAGATTGATCGTATACAAGCCTTGGTTAACATCTTTTTCCGGTAATTTGTGATAATTAGAGAAAAAAGTTTCGATTACCCAACAATCGATCTCAGTTATCAAGCCATAACGCTCGGCGGCGGGAATAAACTCATTTGGAGATACTACTTCTCCATTTTCGTCCAGCATTCTGAGCAAAATCTCATAATGCTCTACTAATGGGTTAGAGCTAATAGAGACAATCTTTTGGCAGTAGAGACGAAAATGATTGGTTCCCAACGCTCGGCTGATTTGGGAAATCACCAGTCTCTCACCACGTTGTTTAATTACTTCCTCATCATCTAGGCTATAAACATGAACACAGTTGCGGCCTCTCGCTTTGGCGGCATAACAAGCTGCATCAGCCTCTCCCAGAACCTGCATCAAATCTTTGCTGGTTTGGTTAATGGCAACAACTCCAATGCTGACCCCGATGATAAAGGTTTTGCTATTCCAAATAAACCGAAACTTATGCACTAAGTCTTTGAGTTTTTCTGCAATCTGAGCTGCTTGAGAGAGCGAACACTGAGAGAGTAAAATACCAAATTCATCACCTCCCAAGCGAGCCAGCATATCACTAGCACGGACTCCCTGTTGAATAAGTGCGGTGATTTGGCGCAGTAGCTCATCGCCAGCAATATGCCCTACGGTATCGTTAACGACTTTGAACTGATCTAAATCTAAATAACAGAGAGCGTGCTGCTGATTGCTATCTTGACAAGAGGCGATCGCCTCAACTAGCTGCTGCTCAAATCTTCGACGGTTGATTAACCCCGTTAGGGCATCGTGACTGGATTCCCAAGAAAGTTGACGGGTGAGATAGCGCGATTCAGTAACATCATGAAAGACCATGACTGCCCCGATAATTTTACCTTGGCGGTCTCGAATCGGTGCTGCCGAGTCAGCAATGGGATACTCCGTTCCATCATGGGAAATCAGAATAGTATTGTTAGCTAAGGTCACAATTCGCTCCTCTAATAGAGCCTTGTTTATAGGATTCTCTACTAGCTCTCGCGTTACTTGATCGACAATTAGGAAAACTGTAGAAAAAGGAACTCCTTGAACCTCATGAGTTTTCCAGCCTGTCAGCCGCTCAGCTATAGGGTTGAAATATGTTACATTACCTTGGGCATCAGTAGTAATGACCGCATCGCCAATGGATTGCAGAGTCACTTGAGCCAATTCCTTTTCGGCAAAGAGAGACTCTTCGAGACGTTGCCGTTCTTCAATTTCTCTCAAGAGACGTAAATTTTGCTTTTGGAGGCTTTGTTGCAGCCTTCGGATGGTTAGGTGGGTTTCGACACGAGCTAATACTTCTTCGACTTGGAATGGCTTAGCAATATAATCTACCCCTCCCGCAGCCAGCCCTTGCACCTTATTAAAAGTTTCATTTAGCGCACTTAAAAAAATTATTGGAATGTCTACGGTGCGCTCATCAGATTTTAATTGTCGGCAAACTTCATACCCATCCTGATCGGGCAACTTAATATCTAGTAAAATTAACTCCGTCGATGGAGATTGGGCGGCTCTGAGCGCCATTGCACCTGTCGTGGCACTGCGAACTTTATAACCCTGTGCGCTCAAAGTATCCCTGAGAAGACGCAGGTTATCAGGCAGATCGTCAACAATTAAAATATTACCTCGGTAGTTTGTAGCTGGATCGCTAACCCGATCGCTAGTTCTATCGATAATCATACTGATTTCCATAGTTTCTTGCTAGACGACTATAAACATATGCACAAATAGTATAGTTGAATTATTAGGTTAAAAAAGTTACTTTACCCACAAAGAAGTCCTGCGCTCCCGGAGATATGGGGCTGGCAAGGGGGCGCAATCATACAAAATCTCCATTGTTCGGCTAGGGGCAGTCCCCCCGTGGTTGCCCTTCTTCGCTTCGCCTAACATGATCAGAAGAACATTGTTTCAACCCAAGCAGCCGACTTATGAACAAGCGCATTTCTCACATGGCAAGTCTACTCGTCATTGCGATCGGATGTCTCGTGCTGCTGGGTTGGCAATTTGACATCTCCCTACTCAAAAGTGGTTTTCCTGGTATGACTTCGACCATGAAAGCAAACACGGCACTTTGCTTTTTGTTGGCTGGAGTGTCTTTGAGATTGTTACAGCACCAAAGACTAACCCGAATGCACTATAGAATCGCTCAAGGGACAGCAGGATTCATCATCATCATCGGTGTGCTGACGCTGAGCGAGTATCTCTTTGGTTGGCATCTGGGCATTGATGAGTGGCTTTTCCGGGATGTCGTGTCTTCAGCGACTCCTTATCCGGGAAGAATGGGAGTAAATACCGCCCTAAATTTTGTGCTGATGGGAGTAGCACTATTACTGCTAGGGAAAAATTCCCAACGGGACACTTGGTTGGCTCAGATTTGCAGTAGTATTGCAGCTTTAATTTCTCTGCTAGCTTTATTTGGATACATCTTTGAGGTCAAAATTTTCGCCCAACTAATCGTAGTTACAACAGCTCAAGTACCATCCACGATCCTAAGCTTTTTCATCCTCTATGGGGGAATTTTATGGCTCCGACCCAAGGAAGGATTAATGCAAGTAGTAACCAGCCCGCTAGTCGGCGGACTGATGTTGCGGTGCTTGCTGCCTTGGGCAGTAATCTTTCCAGTGGTAATGAACTGGTTCACTCTTCATGGGGAAAAACTAGGCTGGTATAACGCTGAATATGGCTATGCCTTGCGGTCAGCCATCATGGTTTTCACGTTCTCAATTCTCATTTGGGGGACGGCTCGTTTTTTGAACCTGATAGATTACAAGCGCCAACAAGCCGAAAAAGACCTTAAAAAACTTAACGAAACTTTAGAAATTATTGTGGCTGAACGAACAGATGCTTTACAAAAATCGCAGGCTCGTTTTGCAGGAATTCTGGAAATCGCCAGTGATGCAATTATTTCCGTCGATCGCACTCAACAGATTACCCTGTTTAATCAGGGGGCGGAAAAGATTTTTGGCTATAAAACAGAGGAAGTTTTAGGGCAACCCCTGAGCTTACTGCTGCCAGAGCAGTTTAGGAATGCTCACCAGCAGCATATCCAACAATTTGCTCAATCTTCTGGTAAAGCGCGAAGGATGGGAGAACGAGGTGAGATTTTGGGTCGTCGCCAAGATGGCACCGATTTTCCTGCTGAAGCCACTATTTCTAAGCTGGAAATGGGAGACGAAACGGTATGTACTGTTATTCTGCGCGATATTAGCGATCGCAAAAAAGCCGAGGAAGAATTACTTCAAACAACAACGCTGCAAAAAGCCATTTTAGATAGTACCAACTACACCATCCTTTCCACAGCCGCAGATGGTACGATTCTTACCTTTAATAAAGCCGCCGAGAGATTGCTGGGATATAGTGCCGAAGAAGTTGTGGGGAAAGCCACACCTGCGATCCTTCACGACAAGGAGGAAGTCGTGCGGCGCGCCCAAGATTTATCTGCTGAGATGGGAATCTCTATCGAACCAGGATTTGAGACTTTTGTTGCTAAGGCACGCCTTGGAATGCCAGACGAGTACGAATGGTCCTACATCCGCAAAGATGGCAGTCGCTTTCCATTACTCCTCTCGGTGACGGCTTTATATGACCCAGAAGGCAAGATCACAGGGTTTCTCAGCATTGGAAACGATATTACCCTCCGCAAGCAAGCAGAAGCATCACTGGCACGCATGGCAGCGATTGTGGAACATTCTGGTGAGGCAATTATTAGCAAGTCCTTAGACGGCATCATTTTAAGCTGGAACAATGCAGCAGAAGAAATCTTTGGCTACAAGGCTGAAGAAACCATAGGACAATCGATTAATATTCTAATTCCACCTCATCTTATCTACGAAGAACAGCATATTCTAGCCACGCTTCGACAAGGAGAAATAATTAAAAACTATGAAACTGTGCGCGTCCGCAAAGATGGACAGCTTATCGACATCAGTTGTACCATATCACCTCTGGAGGACACAGCAGGCAGAATTGTTGCGGCTTCTGTAATTAAACGCGACATCACTGCTCGCAAGCGTGCTGATGTCGAACGCCAACAAATGGAGACAGCTTTACAAAAGAGTGAAGAGCAGTTTCGCCATGCGTTTGAAGATGCCTCGATCGGGATGGCGATCCTTTCCCTCGATGGGCATTTTATTAAGACCAATTCAGCTTTCTCTCAGATGATTGGTTATTCCCCAGAAGAACTTTTAGGGTTAACTTTTCAAAGCATAACCCATCCTGAAGATTTAGAAGAGGATATAAAAAATGTCAATCTGCTAGTAACAGGCAAGATGTCACTTTATTCCCAACGAGAAAAGCGCTATATCCATAAACACGGACATATTATTTGGGGTTTACTTAACGCCTCGGTAATCAGAGACAAGAAAGAAAATCCGCTAAGTCTTATTGCTCACATTCAAGATATTACGGAACGAAAAGAATCTCAAAACAAGCTAGAACTGCAAAGTATTATTATGAATAATATGGCAGGTGGTGTATGTTTAGTCAATGCCTCAGACTTGACGATCATTTACGCTAATCCTAAATTTGATGCGATTTTTGGCTATACAGAGGGCGAACTCGCAGGTCAACCCGTTGGTGTAATAAATTATGTCGAGACACAGGTGACACCCGACGAAACCGTTGAAGATATTGCGACTCAACTCGATCGGGACGGGGAAGCGCAATATGAAGTCTACAACAAAAAAAAAGATGGCACACTCTTTTGGTGCAGAGTTCATACCTCTAGGTTTGAGCATCCTGAATACGGAACTGTATTTGTTGCGGTTCAGGAGGATGTATCGCAGCTAAAACTTGCTGAACAAGCCTTACAATCCACCACAAATCGCCTTAACTTTCTCCTGAACTACAGCCCCGTCGTTATTTTTAGCAGTAAAGCTGATGGCGACTATGGCGCAACCTTCGTAAGCGAAAACATCAAAGATGTAATGGGCTACGAAACCAAAGCATTTTTAGAAGAGTCTGGATTTTGGATGAATCATCTGCATCCCGATGAAATAGACCAGGTGCTTAATGGAATAACTAACCTGTTCACAGATGATTTTTATTTTCAGGAATTCCGTCTTCTGCACGCAGATGGGAATTATCGCTGGGTACTCGAACAACTCAAGCTAATTCGCGATCGTGCAGGTAGACCAGTGGAAATCTTGGGATATTTAATTGATATTAGCGATCGCAAACAATCTGAGGTGGAACTTCGGCAGGCGAAGGAAGCAGCAGAAGCAGCCAACCAAGCCAAGAGTGTCTTCCTCGCCAATATGAGCCACGAACTCCGCACCCCCCTCAACTCGATTTTAGGATTCACGCAATTGATGAGCGATGAAAGCGCTCTGACTCCTTCTTTACAAGAACGCTTACAGATTGTCAACCGTAGCGGTAAATATTTGTTGGACTTGATTAACGATATTTTAGATTTATCCAAAATTGAGAGCGGAGGGATGACGCTCAATCCTTCTGACGTTGACTTGACAAGTTTACTGACTTGTATTGAAGAAATGTTGCTAATTAAAGTCCAACCCAAAGAATTAGCGCTAATTGTCGAGCGAGATCCCGATCTTCCCCAATTTGTAAATACCGATGAGAAAAAACTATATCAAGTCTTGGTCAATCTGCTCGGGAATGCGATTAAATTTACCAAGCAAGGAAGCATCACCCTACGGGTAAAAGCAGGACAAAGAGATCAAACCTCCTGTCACCTATGTTTTGAAATCGAGGATACAGGTGTGGGAATTTCGCCAACAGAAATTGATAAATTGTTTAAGGTTTTCGTGCAAGCCGAAGCTGGGAGTAATTTGAGTCAAGGCACTGGGCTGGGTTTAGCGATCAGTCAAAAACTCGTCCAACTCATGGGCGGTCAAATTCGGGTTAAAAGCACTTTGAACCGAGGTAGCACTTTTTCCTTTGAGATTGGTGTACAGTTACCTCAAGCAGAATCCTTACCCCCAGAATCAATTAATCAAAGAGTAATTGGTTTAGCTCCTGGACAACCAACCTACCGTATCCTTGTTGTTGAAGATTTAGCAGACAATCGCCGCTTGTTAGTCGAGATCCTTACCTCCGTTGGCTTTGAGGTGAGAGAAGCAACACAGGGAGTTGAGGCAATCTCACTGTGGGAGAGTTGGCGGCCACACCTGATTTTCATGGATCTGCGAATGCCAATCATGGACGGCTACACAGCTACTAAATATATTAGAGAACGCCCTAACAACCAAGAAACTGTCATTATTGCTTTAACTGCCAGTGCTTTTGAAGAAGAGCGAGAGAGCGTTCTCATGGCTGGCTGTAACGACTTTATAAGCAAGCCATTTCAGAAGAAAAAACTTTTTGACAAACTCGCTCAATATTTGGGAGTACAATATATCTACGAAGCCCTAGGACCAACTCCACAAAAACTATTAGTTGAAAGTGTGTCTGTAGAAGATATATCTGTTATGCCCCCTGAGTGGTTAGAACAAATGTATCAAGCCGCTTACTATCTCGATACCGAAGTTATGAATGAATTAATTGTAGAAATTCCCGAATCTAAAGCAGGTTTGTCCCAGGCACTAACTGATTATATCCACAATTTTAATTCTGACCGAATTATGGATTTAATTCGACCTCTACTCCCCAATCCCCTTTAGCTATCGAGTTTAAGGACAAAGAAGCTATAGTGCTGTAAGCAGTGGCTATATTTCCAATAGAAACCAACAGGGGAAAGGATTTGGAAGTTATTGGAGATGTGTGTTGCAGATATCTATCAGCATGAGGCAATTCCATATACATTAGATGGAATGTGCTGTATCATATAGCAATTATATTTTTGGTGTAAAGGGGATTTATTTTTTTTATTAACCGCAGAGGGCGCAGAGGCCACCGAGAAAGAGAAAAGAGATAGAGAAATGATTGATTTAACGTAAGGATTCAGGTCAGAGGGTATTGACAAGTGTGACATTCTGGGCGGAATATTACAATTATGGAAAAAAACCTGC
>NZ_JAUBRB010000095.1:0-15777 GCF_036701585.1 Microcoleus sp. POL10_C6
TTAAATCACCCTAACCTTCCTTCAGTCTTGTCTTATGGTACTCTGGCTGCTTAAAAACTGTCCGGAGTATTGTTAAAAAAGAGTGTCATTATTATGTTGAGCTCTGATTTGTACTATAGCAATCCTAAATGATTTGCGTAATTATTGTAGGGGCAATCCCCCCGTGGTTGCCCCGATAGGGGGTAGGCACGGGGCACTACCCTACAAATTTATCTGAATGATTTAGGATTGCTATACCTCGAAAATGTTTCAGAAAACGACTTGATTTTAGGTGGTTCTGCATGGGGATGGGAGGCTTTTTCATCAGTGGACAGTGGAAACACTTTGACTGCTAAAGACATTATTTTTAGAAACAAAGGTAAAGTTACGAAAACAAGGGGTATATGAACAGCTAGGGCGATTGGCACTAATCCTCTAGCTGATGTTGATGTTTACTACGCAGGCTTTGATAAAGTCAAGGTAAAAATTAAATCAGGAGCAGGAGCAAACTATGCTTTTGAGAGTGTTACTGTAAAGGCGATGGACTTGCCACACGAACTTTCAGGGCTTGTAGTCAGGGCTTAAGTTCTTTTTAGCTTTTAATGATTGACCACTGCGTCACGGGTACGAGGGGTTTCTGGCCGAGGAAAGAGCCGATCGCCCTAACTCGCTGAATGCCAATTCTAATTACTTCCACATCATGGCAGGTGCAGGGCGATCGCGATCGCCCTGCACCTGCCATGACTTCGCATCCATTCGATCGCGATCGTATTCAAATCGGCTAAATCCGTCGCCTTCCCGGCTGATGCAAGCCCCTCCAACGGCCGTTCCAAGTCCCCTCCCATCCGCTCAACCACAGTCCTCAAACTGCTGCCAAACCCCGCTCTGTTAATCACAATTCAGGAACGGGAGCAGCGGTGTGTCATCTGTCCTCAACACCGGCAAGCGCGTGCCCGGATACAAAGAGTATAAAAATTGAAAACTGGCGTAAGTCTGATAATTTCAAACAAATCTGCCAAATTGGCAACATACCTCTAATTAGTCCAGATATATTCAGGTAAATCGCAATAAAACACGGTTTTTGCTCATCTTTAGCAGTCTGCCCTAATACTTTTTGAGTAGGGGCGAGTGCAAGGAAGATGCAGTTTAAAATTATACAAGCCTTTTGAGAGTGATGGTGATGGCTAAATCAAATGCCATTGGCAATCAGTACCGATCGCCCAGATTGATATTGGTAACAATTTTTTCCTGTCCTATTTTCGGGATGCACCAAGTTTCATTTATTAAGAACATTTCCGTCTTTAGTCTGAAGTTAAAAGCAATTGTTTCACACTCTTTAAAATCCTACATTGGCATTCATTGAGATTCGCAATGTCGGCGCTCGTGCAAGTGATTTTCGTCTTTACATACAAGTAAAAGGAGATAAATCGCGATGCCTCCATTCGATTCATTAGCTCCTGAGCCCTTAAATAATATTGTTGGAAACAGCAATAGTTTAAACACCTTGAATTCGGTGGTGAATAACCCTGGTGCGGGCAGCAGCAGTAGTTCCAGCACATCTAGTGCCTTTGTAGATAACAGCGGTGCAGGCAGTACCAGCAGCGCGACAGCAACTTCCCCGATGGGAAGCAGTACAAGTAGTGAGACTGCTTACGCTGTGGGGGCTACATCTAGCAGTGGCAGCGCGATAGCGAGTGCTTCTACAGTGGCGCCCCCAACTACTAACGCCACAGCGCCAACACCCACAGCGCCAACACCCACACCGTCAAATAATGACGGTTCAACGTTCACCCCCGTGACTGGTGGCACTTCTAGCAATTCAAGTCCTTCTAATTTCTCTCCAGACAGTACGGGTACTGGCGACGAGAGTACGATCGACAGCAACGGCGACGGATATTGGCTGGGCACCAACGACAGCGATGTGATTACTGGCGATAGCGGGAGTGATCAAATTTTTGCAGGAAGCGACGACGATATTGTCCAAGCTAACAGAGGTGATGATGCGATCGATGGAGGCGATGGAAACGACACTTTGCGAGGAGGGAAAGGTCAAGATTTGCTAATTGGCGGCAACGGCGACGATTTTCTTTGCGGCGACTTCGGCACCGATACATTGATTGGAGGTAGTGGCGCTGATACCTTTGCATTTCAACGCGAAACAGCGAGTGCAGCAGCTAATCCATTGTTAGCCGATCGAGTCGTTGATTTTAATCCTGCTCAAGGCGATCGAATTGGGCTGATAGGGGGAATTTCGGTACCAGACTTGACACTCGTCGCGTTTGATACGGATGGTGACGGTACGACAGACGCGACTCTGCTCAAGTTTAGTTCAAATAATGGCGATCGAATTTTAGCTGTTGTTTTAGGAACAGTTAACGCAGCGGGTGCAACAACTTTGAGCAATGCTGATTTTATTAGTTTGCCAAATAACATCTTGTAGCTAACCGTTAACCCTTAACCCCAACTACCCCGCAGGAAGCGTCGGGGATGAAGTTAATAAAGTTATATAGGTGGAGAGAGACAGATGAAAGACTTTTACGGGCAATTGATTGAAGCAAGTGAAATCATCGAACAACTCAGACAAGAGATGCAATTAAAAACATTTAGTCAAAAGGTTTTGCAGAAAAAAGTTATTGAGAAAGCCGCCCGGGAACGGGGGTTAACTGTGACTCCAGACGAAATTCAAGCTGTGGGCGACCAACTCCGCCGCGAGAAGCGTTTGGAGAAAGCGGCGGACACGATTGCTTGGCTGGTCGATCAGATGATTTCTGTAGAAGATTTAGAAGCCGGGATTTGCGATCGGCTCCTCAGCCAAAAACTAGCCGAACACTTGTTTAGCAAAGAAATAGAAAAGATTTTTGTTCAAAACAAACTGCAATTCGACCAAATAATTCTTTATCAAATAATTGTTGCCAACCGCCAGCTTGCTCAGGAACTATTTTATCAAATTCAAGAAGGAGAAATCAGCTTTTTTGATGCTGCTCATCTTTACGATATTGACGAAAATCGTCGGCATATATGCGGTTGCGAAGGCAAGGTTTATCGGTGGGGTTTAAAACCAGACATAGCAGTCGCCGTATTTAGCGCCCCACCCGGAGAAGTGATTCGTCCAATTGAAACAGAGCTAGGATATCACTTGTTCCTAGTTGAAAAGTTTCTGCCTGCAGAATTAACCCCTGAACGGTATCAAGAAATATTGCATAATCTGTTTAACGAATGGCTGGCTAACGAAGTCAACCATTTATTGTACACTTCTAAAGTGTAGAAACTTAATTTCTTGCCATCAAAAACCGATATATAACAATTTTAAATGAGTCGTAAATTTTTGACCCCACCCCAACCCTCCCCTTATCAAGGGGAGGGAGTAAGAAATTCACAAATGATTTAGGATGGCTATAATTTTGCCGCAACCAAATACAATGCTAAAATTTAGGGAACTTCTGGGTGAACAGAGAGACCTAATATCGTATCCAACTACATCAATATTATTCATTCCTTGGGGCGGTGCGTGAGTGTAAATAGTCTCATGCGTGTGGATTTAAATATTGCTCCCTTTCACGCACTCTACTACATATATAAAAAGTGCTTTTACGAGGTACTTATAGCTCAATAAAGTTTAGTTAAAAAAGTGATTTATTACCCTCGCAACGGCGCGAAGCATAGCGAACAATGAGACGCTTAGCTAACCCAAGTTTACTGATTTATAGCGCTATTAAAATTACTTTTTAAAATTGAGTTGTGCCCACCCCATATACGCCAACTAGCAAAGCCAAATGGAAAAAATATATCGGTTAAAAACGCCTCTCTAATATATTATTCCCAAAAGCTACTTTTTAAATTCTCATTTTTCCCTCCTATCTATTAATTTCTGCGTCCATCAGCGTTCATCAGCCTACATCGGCGGTTAAAAACCTACATAATTTTGCCGCCACCAAGCCCGCACAAACTTAATCTCTTCAAACGTATAACGTTCTTCCAAGAAATCATAAATGGCTCTCAGTTTCTCATCCCCCATAACTTCAATTGCGTACACTATCGCCTGCTGGCGTTCCGGTTCCACCAACAAATTTATATCAACTTCCCTGCCCATTTCCATCAATTCTATCAGATGCCCAGAAATAGTATTAGGGCTCATACCCCGCGCATTAGCTATTCCTTGAACTGTCAAACCTTGTCGGTATAATTCCCAGGTTTGCATCTGCGAATAAGACGCAACGTTAGCAAGATTGGGAAGATTAACGACATCAGAAGATGCAGCACCACTTGGCAATCCTTGTGCTTGGCAAAAAGTGCGAATTGCCTCCAAAAAAACCTTACCGTACTTATCTCGCTTGTTGCTGCCAACGCCGTAAACTTCCTCAAATTCTGTGAGATTTTGCGGGCGTTTTTCTGCCATATCTCGCAAGCTTTTATCGGCAAAAACTACGTAAGGTGGCACAAATTGTTCGTCGGCAATTTGCTTGCGTAGCGTCCGCAGTATGGCAAATAAACCTTCTACTTCTACTGCCAAAGACCGAACTTTTCCCTGTACTTCTCGCTGGGGTTCAATGGCGATTTCAACTGTGCGCTGACGTTTCATAATTTCCCAACTTTTTTCATTAAGTTTCAAAATGGGAAATCCGTCTGTTCTTTCCTCTAAAAAACCTTGATTTAACAGTGAACGACTCAATTTTTTCCATTCCTCCGCACTTCTATCTTTGCCAATTCCGTAAGTAGAAAGTTGGTTGTGCTGGTATTGCAATATTTTTTGATTTTTTGAACCGCGCAGCACATCAATAATGTGATTCATGCCGAATTTTTCTTGGCATCTCGCGACGCAAGAAAGAAATTTCATTGCCTCAATCGTCCAATCTTCTACGGGTTTTTGGTTGCAACAGTTATCGCAAGTACCGCAGTTTCCGGGGAATGAATCGCCAAAATAACTTAACTGGATTGTACGACGGCACTCGGTGGATTCTGCATAGTTGATGACTCGACGCAACTGTTGGCGGGCAATTCGTTGTTCTTGCGGATCTGGTTTTTGCTCGATGATGTAGTCGATCATTTTGACATCGCCGTAGCCGAAAAATAAGCTGCAATGGGCGGGTTCGTTGTCTCGGCCTGCGCGGCCAGATTCTTGATAGTATCCTTCGAGATTCTTTGGCAAGTCGTAGTGAATTACAAACCTCACGTCGGGTTTGTTAATGCCCATACCGAAGGCTATTGTGGCTACCATTACTTGCACGTCGTCGCGAATGAAGCGGGTTTGATTGGTGGCGCGATCGACATCGTTCATGCCGGCGTGGTAGGGTAAGGCTTGGATGCCACTTTGTTGCAATTTATAGGCAACTTCGTCAACTTTTTTGCGGCTGAGGCAATAGATAATTCCCGAACCGCCTTTTTTTTGGATAATTTGCAAAACTTCGGCAAAACTGTGCTTGGTTTTGGGGCGAACTTCGTAGTATAAATTGGGGCGGTTGAAGCTGGCGACGTGGATGTAGGGATTTCGCAGAGTTAGCTGCTGGATAATGTCTTGGCGGACGCGCTCGGTGGCGGTGGCGGTTAGTCCCATAATGGGAATGTCGGGATATCGATCGCGCACTCGCTGCATTTGCCTGTATTCTGGTCGAAAGTCGTGCCCCCATTCCGAAACGCAGTGGGCTTCGTCGATCGCAAATGCCGAAATTCCTAACTTATTTGCTACTATATCTAAAAATGGTAAAAATCTCTCACCGAGCAAGCGTTCGGGTGCAACATAAAGCAATTTAATCTTACCTTCGAGAATCGCAGTTTCGCGCGATCGGGTTTCCTGACTGCTCAAAGTGCTGTTGAGAAAAGTCGCCCCAATTCCATTATCCTGCAAAGCTTCCACCTGGTCTTGCATCAGAGCAATTAACGGTGAAACAACCACTGTCAATCCCGGTTTCAACAGTGCCGGTAATTGAAAACACAAAGACTTGCCACCACCCGTCGGCATGACAATCATCATATCCCGTTTTTGTAAAGCAGCTTCGACAATTTCCTGCTGTCCCGGACGGAAAGAGTCATAGCCAAAAAAATGTTTAAGAGCTTGTTCCAGGGACAGTGGCACAGAAGATATTGGCGGATGAGACGCTGGCATTTGCAGTAGTTGGTTGTTGGCTTCTCAACTATTCTATGCCTTTTGAGCACAAATACAGTTACAATAATTGAGAATCTCAATTTAAGCAGAAAAACTGATGCCGAAAGCAATTTGGAATGGTGCCGTTTTGGCCGAGAGCGACAAGTGCGAAATTGTAGACAACAACTATTATTTCCCCGCCGATGCCATTAACCGTGAGTATTTCAAGGATAGCAGCACTCACACTACTTGCGGTTGGAAAGGTGTTGCTAGTTACTACAGTGTCGAAGTCGGCGGACAAGTTAATAAAGATGCTGCGTGGTACTATCCTACTCCAAAAGATGCTGCTAAAAATATTGCCGGATATATTGCTTTTTGGAAAGGAGTTAAGGTAGAGGCTTAAAGCAGTTTTGAAATAAAAAATGGGGCTGGTTGTGGGCGAATTAGGCGCTTAACCAGCCCCTTAAAATTTTAATCTTTTTCCCAAACGGCGACAGCTTCCGAACCCAAACCACGGCGAACAACAATGGGTTCGCTTTGTGTCAAATCGAGAATGGTAGAAACTTGATATCCCGGATCGGAACCGTCATCGACAATGACATCTACTAACTTTGAAAAACAGTCAAAAAGTTCAGCTTTGCCAAAGCTTTCTGCTTTTCCTGCTGGCACGGGTGCTGCACCTTCATCATCCGTGGTAATGTTAGCGGATGTTGAAATAATTGGATTTCCCAAGGCTTCCAAAAGTGTAAAACAAATCCGCTGGTCGGGAACGCGAATTCCAGTGGTTTTCCGTTTTGGGTTCATTACCAACCGTGGCACTAACTTGGTAGCTGGCAGTAGAAATGTATAAGGCCCCGGTATTAACCGCTTGATAATTCTGTATGCTTCATCGCTGACGACAGCATAGTCGGTGATATTTGACAGAGAGGAACACAGGAACGTTAAAGGCTTATCATTGGAGAGTTGCTTGATCTGCCGGACTCGTTCTACGGCAGACTTGGAGTTGAGATCGCAGCCGATCGCGTAAACTGTATCTGTCGGATAAAGCATCATAGCCCCATCTTTTAGAGCTTTTGTAATCTTCTCGATCCGGTCTTTTTGGGGTGCAACTGGATGCACTTCGTAAATAGTTGCCATGTTAAGATATTGCAGGCTAAGTGGGCGATCGAAATATCGACTGAAACAATCAATGTTGAAAATTAATTGTTAACAATGAATAAAATAGCTTATTTTGACTGTCCAACCGGCATTGCTGGCGATATGTGCATCGGAGCTCTCATCCACGCTGGCGTTCCTTTAGAATACCTAATCGAAAAACTCAATTTGCTCGGCATTTCGACAGAGTACCAGTTGCGGACGGAATTAGTCCACCGGAATACTCAACAAGCAACTAAATTTTATGTAGATTTAGCTGCGGATTTGTCGTTAAAACCCAAAAATTCCGCTACCGAACTCGATCCCTCGGAAACGGAATCCCCGACTTTCGACGCCCGCCACCACCATCATCACGGGGAAGAACATTCTCACAGTCATGGGGAACCAGATGCCGAAATTAGCCACACTCATCACCGCAATTTGCCACAAATTGAGCAAATCATCGTCTCTGCAAAATTGCCTCCGCGCGTGGAAGCTTGGAGTTTGGCCGTATTTGGCAAATTAGCAGAGGCAGAAGGTGCCGTACATGGTATCCCCGCAAGCGAGGTTCACTTTCACGAGGTGGGGGCAACCGATGCAATTATTGATATTGTCGGTACTTGTTTGGGTTTGGATTGGTTGGATATTCAGGAGTTTTACTTTTCGGCGATGCCGACTGGCGCAGGTACGGTGAAGGCTGCACACGGCAGATTAGCGGTGCCGACGCCGGCGGTGATGCGGTTGTGGGAAACGCACCGAGTGCCGGTTTACAGCAACGGGATCGATCGCGAATTGTGCACTCCTACGGGAACTGCGATCGCCTGTACTCTCGCCTCTGCTTTCGGCCCGCCACCACCGATGCAAATTCAGGCCATTGGTTTGGGTGCAGGTTCTCGAAACCTGGCAATTCCTAATATTTTGCGCCTCTGGATTGGGGAGAAGGAAGAAGGAAGAGGGAAGAAGGAAGAGGGAAGAGGGAAGAGGGAAGAAGGAATAGGGGAGAAGGAAATATTTAACCAATTCCCAATGCCCAATGCCATAGAAACTATTACGGTATTGGAAACGCAGATTGATGATTTGAGTCCGCAGGCGATCGGCTATGTTTTTGATGCTTTGTTTGCCGCCGGAGCTCTGGATGTTTTCACTGCCCCAATTGTGATGAAAAAGTCGCGGCTGGGGGTTTTGTTAACTGCGATTTGTCATCCCCAATTTCAGGATGCTTGCGAAGCAGTGCTCTTTCGCGAGACTACTACTTTGGGAATTAGGCGATCGACTCAACAAAGAACTATTTTACACCGAGAAATCCAGACCGTTAAAACAGAATACGGCGAAGTCAAGATAAAAGTTGCGAAGTCTGGAGAAACGATTGTTAATGTACAGCCGGAATACGAAGATTGCGCGGAAATTGCCAGACTTAAAAATATTAGCTGGCGGGAAGTTCACCGCTTGGCGCTGCAAACTTGGTACGATCGCACTTAATCAATTACAGTGACTTACATGAGGAATTTAGTCCCTGACGGGCTGACAACCCGTCAGACTCAGCAGGCTTGAGGAATATCTAAATCAGAGGAATCAAAACCTCTGATATCGGTTTTGAGATGGCGAGGTAAATTCAGCTTTTCCGTCAATTCAGACGTAGTTTAGTTTTTGGCTACTTAAACTAATATTTAAGCACACTAAGTACGCAACCCCCAAGAGTACCCGTCCCCATCACTCGGGGCAACCGCAGCAACATCTCAATAAGCTTTTATGAACAGGCTTTTCGGCCTGTTCCACAAAGAGTGAATTTTCTTGTGGAACAGGCCGAAAAGCCTGTTCTTGAGAATGGTGCAAAATGTAAAATTTAAACAAACTGGCCCGTTGGAGTCGATCGCACCCGACGAATTCCAATCACCGACGGCATCGGCGATCGACGCCTGTCATTCTCAATATTACTCGGCCACAAACTGCCGCGAGACACACTCCGATTTTGATTGAAAACAGCACCGTTCAAATCCAACATTTCAATTTGCCGACTCAGTACAGTACCATCATCGATCGGGCAATCTTCCCCCGGATGCTGCACCGCAAGCAATAGCGTATCTCCCACAAAAGTCGGCCCCGTCATTTCGCACCGATTCGGGCCGTAAGCAAACGGAATTACTGTTCCTGCATTCGGCCCAGAAGTCGGGATATAAAACAGCCAATTGTTGCCGAAAACTCCAGTAAAATCTGACACATTTCCAGTCTTTTTATGGTCGATCGTCGTTGGCTTTCCAGCCGCACCCACATCAAAACCGTTATGCGTACTCGTAGACATATCAGTGACACCCCAAATATTGCCTTGAGGGTCAAAAGCCAAATTGTCTACACTAGCAAATCCCGCGCCAGAGACTGAACCCGCTTCTCCACCTTGGGCCAAACGCTGCCAGCGGAAAGTCAAACCTGCACCGTCTGGACTGTCTTCAATTATTTTGTAAAGTCCTCCCGACTGCTGAGTGCTGTTGACTGCGCTACCATATTTAGCAACAGTAAAAATGCGAGAATCTGGATAGCCGTCGCTTCCCGGTGCGGCATCAGTATAAGCAATAAAAACTTCCTTAGTAGTAGGATTAACTTCCAAATCTTCCGGCCGCGCCGTCGGAGTGCCACCAATCAAATTAGCAGCTAAGAAAGCATCAACTAAAACCGCGCCTTGGCTGCTGTAAAAATTAGCAAGAGTTTTATTGCTATAGCCAGGAAGTGCTGTTGCTTCATTGGTTGTATCTACTACAAAAGAACCGCCGTCTTCGGTTTGACCAGCAATTCCGGCGCGTTTGGGCAAGCGAGTATTGGCATCTCTTTGAGCTTTGCCAAAAGTTGCTAATTCTGCCTCGCCCACTTTAGAAGGACGCACCGGATTTGTCGGGGTATTTAATGTTAGCGGCAGCCATCTTCCAGTACCGTTGCGGTTATATTGGGCAACGTACAAAATGCCGTCTTCAAATAATCGGCTGTTGTTTTTATCTGCGGGATTGGTGACAGTACCGTTGCTGACAAATTTCCAGGTGTGTCCGCCGCGCCGATCGTCCCCCATGTACCCTATTAACTTGCGGCCTGCTTCAGCGCGAATCGCGACGTTTTCGTGGCGGAAACGGCCCAACCATGTGTGCTTCCGGGGGCGGAAACTTGGATCTTGGGGATCGACTTCTACCATCCAGCCGTATTTTTCGCCGACTAAGCCGAATTCCTCACCGATAGTGCCCTTGGCGTAGCTGGTTTGGCCACCGTTGGGTTTGATGTTTTCCTGAACCCCGACGAAGAATAGTTCGCTACCTTGGAAGTTTTCTTCAGCGGAGAGGATTGTGCCCCACGGGGTTGTGGCGCCGGAACAGTTGTAGGCTGTACCGATAATGCGGTTTCCGAGTCCGTCGGTGTTGACTTGCGCGAAGACTTGGGTAGCCGCAGGGCCCGTGCCCGTGAGGTACTCGTTATCCCCTTGTCTGGTTCCCCAGGAGGTGACATCTTTGTATTTGTCGGTACGCTGGCTGTTGATTCCCAGGCCCGAAAGTCCGTGAATACGGCGGTTGAGGGGGTCGCCGGCGATCGCCTGAAATCTACCGTTAGACTGTTTGGTGATGCGAACGATCGAACCACCCAGATTGTACAGAAATTCGCCGAGCGTATCGCGATTCTTTACCGATAAGTCTATACCGAGGACGGCGCGATCGGTGGTGGGAAATGGTGCCAGATCAGACGGCGCTTCCGGCGTCACTTTCGACATCGGAAAGCCTACATACTCGTGGTTAACCCAAAGATAACCGTCGTCACTGCTGCCGCGAAGGCCTACGAAGCCGGTGTAGTCGTTGTTGTAGCCGAAATAGTCTGCTGGATTGGGAAAAACTCGATCGCCCCAGCGGAGAATCACATACCGTTCGTATTCCGGCGGTACAACCACATCGTCAACAATGCTGTAACTCGTTAATTTAGTATCCTGTGAGGCAGCCATCACGGTTCCCTGTCCGTTTAAGCCCGTTGGCATAAAGCTGGACAATTCTTGATAAACCGGCAGCGGGTGGGGAAGTCTTAACGGAGTGAAAGAGAGTGGCCCTACCACAGCTTCGGTCGAGGTGGAATTGATGCCAAACAGTGTTTGAGTTAGTTGAGGGGCAAGCACAGTGGTAGCTGCGCTGCTGCCGAAGAAAATTAGCAGTTGTCGGCGAGTTATTTTAGACATAAATTCCTGTTCAGCCCAACTTCCCTAATCAGATGATTCCGTATGAAACTCTATCACTATTAAATTAAGGGGAGTTAACCTGAAGGTTAATTAAAATTGGGAGGTATTTAGGTTAACAAAAAGTTAAATATTCTAATGGGCAAGTGGTAATTGGGAATAGAGAGAGATTCAGGAAAAAATATCTATCCGTGTATCCGTGATTTCCGTGTCGTGCTGTGGGTTATTTGTTGTTTGCTACCAATGCCCGATGCCCGATGCCCAATGCCCGATGCCCGATTTCAATCATCTCGAAAACCCGGATCATTTTCTCGGGATGTCGATCGACTAGGCGCAGGTGCATTCATCACTTGCGAAGACCCAGAATTTGCGGACGAAATATTGCCGTCTCTGAATCCCAGCAGCAATTGAGCATCCGCAAAGTATCTAGTCCACTGTTCGATTCTCGCATCTTTTTGCCAGTCGTGGCGGGATACTCTCGATCGCAAAACTGGAACTCTTTGTCGGCTGCGATCGGCTGTAATGATGATTGTAACTTCTGTTAATGCCGGATTTTCTTGAAACTCGCGGGCGATCGACTCTTTCGCTAAATCTTCCGCCTGCTGCACTAAACTCGCAAAAGATTGACTGCCGTCCGAATCTAAGGTAAGGTAGCGCTCTTTGGTTTCAGCCAAAGCTATCGATATACTTGCTGTTAAACTGATAATTGCTAGAATGACGGCCGACAATAAGCGTAGGTACAAATTCATTATGTTTGAAACTAAATACTAACACTTGTCAATGATAGTTAATAAAATTTAACAGACTGTTAAGCTTAAATTAAAATAATATTTTGTGTCACCATATTTCCGCTTAACAGACAAGATGCCTGTTCCACAACAAGTGCCTTTTCTTGCGGAGTGGGCATCCTGCCCGCCCAGAAAATGGTTATTGATAATGGTGCAATATCTCAGTTTTACTCGAAATACTTGTCAGTAGCAAAGGATGTCGATAAACCAGCCCCCGCGTTCTCTTCATTATTCCTTTAACATCAGAAGGAACCCTCGATAATTAATCCGTGTATCCGTGTCAAAATCCGTGTCATGCCATCCCTCTTCCCTCTTCCGACTTCCCTCTTCCTGACATCCGTTACATCCGTTACATCCGTTACATAATCAGTTGCCGAACCTTCTTCCTTCTTTATGAAACTAACAAAATGTGCGATCGCCCTCGGTAGCAACTTAGGCGACTCCCTCGCCACACTCAAAAGCGCGATCGTAACCCTCAACAACACCCCAGGAATAGCAGTAAAATCTCATTCAAGCTGGTATCAAACCGCCCCCGTTGGGCCGCCGCAACCCGATTACATCAACGCCTGCGCCATCCTAGAAGTTGCATTAGAACCCGAACAATTGCTAGCAAAATTATTAGAAATTGAAATAAAATTTAATCGAATTCGCCGAGAAAAATGGGGGCCAAGAACCCTAGACCTAGATTTGCTGCTGTACGACAATTTAGTCCTAGAAACTCCGACACTGACTCTACCTCATCCCCGGATGACCGAAAGAGCTTTTGTATTAGTACCTTTAGCAGAAATTGCCCCGGATTGGGTGCATCCAGTGACGAAAAGTGCGATCGTCCAACTCCTGCAAACCGCAGACTGTTCCGGAGTGCAAGAATTGCAACTGTAAAAAGTGAGTACAATTCACGGGGATCGTACCAGTTTCCCAAAAAAATGCAACCGTAGGTAAGCTCGAAACAGTGATAGTTATCAGTCATTCCCAACCTAAAATCTCAAATCTCAAATCTAAAATCCTATGAGATCGCCTATGATGTCTTAAATCGGTGCCATCAAACCTTATTCGCTTGTCGCTTATGTCGATCGGTCAAGAACTACCCCAACTCCTCAAACAACGCCTATTTTACCAAGGGCGCAAATTCAACTTTGACGTAGCCACCCTCCGTCTTCCCAACGGTTCCGAAGGCGAATGGGAATGTATTCGCCACCCAGGCGGAGCACTTGCAGTTCCCGTCACACCCGAAGGTAAACTCGTCTTGGTACGCCAATATCGCTTTGCCACAAAAGGGCGAATTTTAGAATTTCCCGCCGGGACAGTCGAAATCAATGAAAGCCCCGCCGAAACTATCAAACGCGAAATCGAAGAAGAAACCGGATATCGCGCTGGAAAATGGCAGAACTTAGGGCAATTTTTTCTCGCCCCCGGTTATTCTGACGAAATCATTTATGCTTTCTTAGCCCAAGATTTGGAAAAACTGGAAAAGCCGCCAGCACAAGACGATGATGAAGACATTGAAACAGTTTTATTCACCCCTGAAGAATTAGAAAAAGCTATTTTAGCTGGGGAACCAATTGACGCAAAATCAATTTCTAGCTTTTTCTTAGCCCGTCCATTTTTGACTTAAATAGGACTGACAGACAAACCCGGTTTCTTATAAAATTCCTGCGTCAAACCGATAAAAGTTAACTTAGAAACCGGGTTGTTGAACCCGCTTGTGTCCAGGACTGTAAAATCTAAAATCTAAAATCTAAAATCTACAATCGAATGTCCGATATATCCAATCTAATTTTATTTTGGCACCGCCGCGACTTGCGTATTTCTGACAACATCGGACTGGCAGCAGCGCGCCAGCAAAGCCCGAAAGTTGTCGGAATTTTTTGTCTCGATCGCAATATCCTAAATCGCGATGACGTAGCGCCAGCTAGAGTCACCTACATGATCGGCTGCTTGCAAAAACTCTCCTCGCGTTACAGGGAAGCAGGCAGCCAATTGCTGATCATTCAAGATGACCCGATCCTAGGAATACCGAGATTAGCAACAGCTATAAATGCTCAAGCAGTATTTTGGAACTGGGATGTAGAACCCTACGCAAAACAGCGCGATCTCTCCGTATCCAACGCCCTCCAACAAGCAGGAATTCAAGTTCAAAATTTCTGGGATCAAGTCCTGCACGCCCCAGATGAAATTCGCAGCGGTACAAAGACTCCATACACAGTTTATACACCATTTTGGAAAAAATGGAACAGTAAACCCAAAGCTCAACCAGTAGAGACACTGCCGATAACTTATCTGGAATTAATGACCGGATTAACGGCCGAAGAACAAGAAATCGCTAACCAAGCAGGTGCAATTGAAACAGTGCCAACTGCCTCTAGTTTAGGATTTATGTGGGACAATCCCTTAGTAATAGAACCCGGAGAAGATGCAGCGCAACAAAAATTAGAAGAATTTTGCGATCGGGCAATTTACGAATATCAAGAACAGCGCAATTTCCCCGCAACTAACGGCACATCTCAACTCAGCGCCGCCCTCAAATTTGGTGCAATAGGCATCCGCACTGTTTGGCAAGCTACCCAGATAGTAATGGAAACTTGCCGCAGCGAAGAAGCGTGCACAAGTATCCGCACTTGGCAACAGGAAATAGCGTGGCGGGAATTTTACCAACACGCCATGTATAACTTCCCAGAATTAGCAGGCGGCCCCTACCGTCAAGCATTCAAAGACTTTCCGTGGGAGAACGATGAAAAGCTCTTTCAAGCTTGGTGTAAAGGCAAAACAGGCTATCCTATTATCGATGCAGCAATGCGGCAGTTAAATCAGACAGGTTGGATGCACAATCGCTGCCGCATGATAGTCGCCAGTTTCCTCACCAAAGATTTAATTATTAACTGGCAGTGGGGTGAAAAATACTTCATGCAAAAATTGATAGATGGCGACCTTTCTGCTAACAACGGCGGCTGGCAGTGGAGCGCATCGAGCGGTATGGACCCGAAACCTTTGCGAATATTTAATCCCGCGAGTCAAGCTCAAAAATTCGACCCGGAAGGGGAATATATTCGGCACTGGGTTCCAGAATTGCGTCGCGTTGATACTAAAGTTTTGCTAACAGGAAATATTTCGCCTTTAGAACGCCGACTTCTTCATTATCCCTCTCCGATCGTAGAACACAACGAGCAGCAGCGCAAGTTTAAGGAACTGTACACCCAGCAAAAAAACGCAGATTAGACAGCTCGATTTTTGGCTACATTTACCAGTAAATTAAGTTGAGGTGGCGCTGTACACCCCTCAACTTAAAAGATTGTATCAGTTATAATAAACTTAAATAAATCGGAGATTCAAATGGTAACGCTGCAATTAAGGCAAATCAGTGTACCCCCAGGACATAGAGTGCTGTTCAATGATGTCAACTGGCAGGAATTTGAAGCAATTTTAGAAGAGTTGGGAGAACACCGTGGGTCGAGAATAGCTTACAGTCAAGGAACTTTGGAGATTAGGATGCCACTACCAGAACATGAATTCAATAAGGAAATCATTGGCCAATACTCCGGACAGTTTTTAAGCAGCCAGAGTACCATAAGACAAGACTGAAGGAAGGTTAGGGTGATTTAAAATCA
>NZ_JAUBRB010000096.1:0-14906 GCF_036701585.1 Microcoleus sp. POL10_C6
CCGAGAGTTCAGCCTTGTGGCTGGAAGCGCTATGTACGGACTGATTACCGTGATTTACGCTTCAACGAATCGCACCGACCGTTCCCCAGCTCTCCGAGAGCGATCGGGCTTTCGTTTTGGCATTGGCACAGCAGTCGGCGCAGTCGATCGACCGAGCACGGCTCTACGAGTCAGAATCGCAAGCACGGACACAAGCAGAAGCAGCTAACCGAATTAAAGATGAGTTCTTAGCTGTCTTGTCGCACGAATTGCGAACTCCGTTGAATCCGATTCTGGGTTGGACTCGGCTGCTGCGAAGGGGAACCCTGGATTCTGGCAAGACGGCGGTAGCTCTCGAAACCATTGAACGCAATACCCAGTTGCAAGTTCAACTGATTGAGGATTTGCTGGATATTTCTCGGATTCTGCAAGGGAAGCTGAGTTTGAACTCTACTCCTATTAATTTGAAAACAACTCTTAAAGCCGCGATCGAAACAGTTAGTTTAGCCGCCGAAGCGAAAAACCTTCAAATTCAAACTCAGCTAGAACCCAATGTCGGCGATGTGTTAGGAGATGCTACCCGATTGCAACAGGTTGTCTGGAATTTGCTCACGAATGCCATTAAGTTCACCCCAACTGGAGGTAGAGTTGAAGTTGAGCTAAAAACGATTGATTCCTATGCTCAAATTCAAGTCAGGGATACAGGAAAAGGGATTAAGCCAGAATTTATTCCCTATGTCTTTGACACATTTCGACAAGCTGATAGCAGTATTACGAGAACCTTTGGTGGGTTAGGGCTGGGATTAGCGATCGTGCGTCACGTCGTTGAGCTACATGGTGGAATTGTCAAAGCCGAAAGTTGTGGAGAAGGACAGGGAGCAACATTTACTGTCACACTTCCTTTATTAGCCAGAAGCAATGATGCAAACAGCGATCGCAATGATCATCGAACACTCAATGCTCACACTTCACCCTTGGCTAGATTATGTATCCTGGCCGTCGATGACGAAGTAGACAATTTAGAGTTAGTTCAATGTATTTTGGAGCAAGCGGGAGCGACCGTGATCTCTGTATCTTCAGCAACGGATGCGCTACAAAAGCTCACTAAATTTAAGCCAGATGTTTTGATTGCTGATATTGGAATGCCACAAATCGATGGCTATAAGTTGATTGGTCAAATCCGACAACTATCGACACAGGAAGGAGGAGAGATTCCCGCGATCGCCCTGACAGCGTATGCAGGTGAGACAAATCAACAGCAAGCACTAGCAGCCGGATTTCAAAGGCATCTTCCCAAGCCTGTCGATCCTGAAACGTTAGTGGAGACAATTGAGCTATTGCTTCATCAAATCGAGTAATATTAATTTCGCTTGCACCATCCGTGATTGATATAATTCATCTGCATTAATCTGTGTTTATCTGCTCCTACATCCCCAAATCATATCAAATCCGATCGCCAGTCGATCTAAGGACACGGCACTGCGCCGTGTCCTTAGCCGTAACTTACCTGTGACAGCCTTGGGCGATCGCCTTCAACACCGCTAGCCGCACTTCTGGATGAGATTTCTCAAGCCCGTTCGCCCGAAAAACCCAGTGTCCGCCGCCCGCGTGCTCGATCGCAATTTTCTGTCCGTCAGGCAAAACTATTTGCCACCAATTCAACACACTGGCTTTAATAAGGTGGCACTGAATTTCGTTCAGTTGAGCCTCCATTAATTTCAGTTGACGCATGATTGGATTTTGGGCAGATGACTTCATGATTTTTCTCATTAAATGAATTCGACTGTTTCTCGGCTTGGATTTCAGTTTGCCGATTTTTGAACTTAACTTCACCTTCCGAAGTTTTTGCCTTAACTTCCCTTTCCGAAGTTTTCGCCTTCACTTCCCTTTTACCACCTTTAGGCTCAACTTTGACTCCAAAACCTTTAGACTTAACTTTTCCTGGGGCAGAAGTTGAAGTCTGTTCCGTGGCCGGCTTCTTAAACTCCGCGTCTAATTGGTCTAAAATCTCCTCTTGTTCGGGAGTATGTTCCGCTGGCTGCTCTAAATTGCTGGGATTGTATTCGCCAACCAACCTTGCCAAAAATTCCGAAATTGACAGTCCGGCTGCGGCTGCTTTTTTCGTTAAAAGGGCGTAGGTGTCGGTTTTAATGCGAATTTGTTTTAGCCGGAGGTTGGGATTGTTGTCAACTGTTTCGGCAATAGTTACTGCGGTAATCCTTTCTTTTGGTATGACATCGACAACTTCTTGCCACTTTTCCTGTAAACGACAGTCGCCATATTGGTCGGTAATTGCGTGTTTGAACAAAGGGACAACTTGAGCAACGCAGCTAGGCAAAATCTCAAATCCTGCTTTAATTAAGCGCAGGCAAATACTCGCAGCTTTGATAATTTGTGTGCAGTAAAAATACTGCCTACCTAATGCTTGTTCGCAGTAACTTTTAAAAGTTTTGAACTTGTCTTTGTACAATCGCAGCTTTCGGATGGCGTCCAGCATGATTCCTTGCCGCACGTAGTCTAGGAATCCCCTTTTAATTTCGCCTGTGAGATAGTCTAAATCGTGAAAGGGAGATTGATTCTGGATTTCTTCTTCAAAGTCTAGCAGCGGGCCTGCAAAGTGAAAGTTGGAGGCGACATCGCCTAGGTAGAAGTTGTCAATTGATGTGGACATGATCTGGAATGGTTCGAGAAAGGGCACGATAGCACGGAAGTTGTGCGATCGCAAAGTTGAAGTTTTGGTCTGGATCTTTGATACAATTTTGAGTTGGGCTGTCTTGTGAGGTCGATCGACCTTTTACATGGCATCACCTCAAGGCGGTTATTCAAAACTGCAGGTTTTGGCTGTTCGGCCTGACCGACCAGCTTTTGTTCTGTCACTTGTGTCTCATTATGAGATGTCGATTTAGATTTGTCAAGTATGACATCTCAATTTGAGATTTATGTTACAATGTCATCAAGAAAAGAACGAAGACAGGAGGGCAATTCACCATTGGAAGCCCTAAGAATCAACAAAACAGACTTATCACAAGATGAGTTTGCTTTTAGATGCGGGATTCCCCGGGCCACGTATCATAGATGGATATCTGGAGCCACAGAACCAAAATTTTCTCTCTTTCAGTTGAAAGCTATTTGCCGAGAACTAAAAATAGAAAAAATCGATGAACTTCCAGAGAGCTTTGGGCCGAATTAGCAATTAAATTAAACCAACAGTTAAAAAATTATTACTGCTGATACAATTTTGAGTTGGGCTGTCTTGTGAGGTTGATCGACCTTTTACATAGCACCACCTCCTCGGCGTTGAGAAAAAAGGGGCTTGAGGTATGCGCCCAACCCCCGAAAATACGCTTGGGTATGCAAGCACAATTGATAGACGCTACAAATAAGGCAGTTCTTCAAACCTGCATTTTGACCTTGGAGGCTCGCCCGGTTGCCTTTGTTTTGCCTATCTACTAGCAGTTTAGTGCCAGATTTCAATTTTGTCAAGCACTATTTTGCTAGCAATTAACTGCTATAATTGATGGAAGCTAAAGATCAAGAAACCATAACCTTGAAAAACCTTAGAGAAAGTGCAAATTTGACCCAACCTGAACTTAGTCGTCGAATGGGGGTAGGAATTCGCATTATTGGCGATTGGGAACGAGGAGAATCCATTCCGCGCTTCGATCGCGTCATTGCTCTGGCGCGCGAGCTAGGCGTACCTCTAAAAACACTTGCTAGATGTATGGGATTAGACGTAGCCAAAATTCCCGATGACCTACAAGCATTAAGTGTACTTCATCTTTCGGCGGAGGTCAAGAAGCTAGAAGCCGTGAAACAAGCTTCATGTATTGTGGCAGAAAATTCGCAAGAAAAGGAAAAGTCTCCATTAAGGCTTCTCAGAGAACAAGCTGGTCTAACCCGCCCTCAAGTCAAACAACATATCGGCGTTTCTGAGCGGATGCAAGCTGACTGGGAATCAGGAAAGTCCCTGCCAACTGTTGAAAACGTAGCTGCACTGGCTAACCTGTACCAGGTTTCTCTAAAAACTATGTTTGAGCTTTTAGGATTAGACGTAACCAAAATTCCCGATGACTTACCAAGTCGTGAGCCCTCACCGAACGACAACTAACCTGCAGGGGTTCGTCCATGTCTAGGGAAATGGGTTTGAGTCATGCACCCAAGCCCGGAAAATACTAAGGCTATAACTAAAAACTCAGAAGCCCGATCGACCTTTCATCGATCAATCCGTGACTTTCCCTCTCAAAGCTTTAATCTGCCCTCGCTTGGTTTTGCTGTCGAGACGCTTGCGCTGGGAACTACGAGTCGCTTTGCTGGGTTTGCGCCTTTTCGGTATGACGATCGCACTTTTAATCAGTTCTTGCAGCCGTCTCAAAGCCTCTTCCCGGTTTTGTTCCTGGCTGCGGTGTTCCTGGGCTTTGATGACAATCACACCTTCGGAGGTGATGCGCTGGTCGTTGATTTGCAACAAACGCTCCTTGTAGCGATCGGGCAATGAGGAAGCTGGGATATCAAAGCGCAAGTGAATCGCACTCGCCACCTTATTTACATTTTGCCCCCCCGCGCCTTGAGAGCGAATCGCACTAATCTCGATTTCGCGATCGTCTATGAACACTGTATTAGAAATTTGCAGCATGATTCATCAGTGAGGTTAAAGATGATGGGAAAGCAGTGCATCTTTTATATATAACTTACTTTGGTATATAAGTTATTTACAATTCTTAGCTAGCAGGATGAATTCGATGAGTCTTTTTCTATCCCATAACTCTACGTCGTTAGATTTAGCAAGATTGTAAGCGTTTTCTGTAAATCTGTTGTTCGTGATTACTCTTCCTTTATTTCCTTTGTAATGTCTGACGGCTCCTGCTACTTCTTGAACTGCTTTAATACCAACTGAATTTTTGCTCCTTTTCGCTTGAACCACGGTTTTGGAGCCATCTTTGTATAAAATTAAATCCGCCCCATAATCTTGACTATCTTGAGTTAAAGTAACAGTATAACCACAGTTTATAAAATGAACCTCTAGAAATTTTTCAAACTCTTTTCCCGTCATTTCATCCACTTCCAGAATACCACTGTCTAATAAACGCTTTTTTTCCTCTTCTTCTTTCAATGTATCCAATAGCGATGTCGCAATCACACCCACAACGGCAGCGGCTCTTACAATAAAAGATTTCATAAAATTACTTTTTTTAAAAAAGGAGTAGTTATGATGGTAGCAGATTTGCTCAGTATAGTTATCTACTAAGACCGCAAGTAAGATCACAAGCACATTGTGATCTTACTTACTGATTCTTTGAGATTGCCGATCTGGGACTGGGGCTTTTTGTCTGCACTCAAGTTCAAGTATGCTTCAAAGAGTCAGGCGAAAGTCAAGGGATTTTATAGTTTAGAACTGTAACAAAACTTTAATCACACCCAAACCGGAGTTTTAGAAAAAATTAATGCGGATACCGTGACAATGGGCAATACTGTAGCCTAAGATCGGCTTTAATTATCAGTATCATCTCAAGGCAAGGATGCAATATGGCAGATATCAACGGCACGATGATGCAATATTTCCACTGGTACACTTCCGATCAAGGAACCCTGTGGGATGAGGTGAAAAACCAGGCGAAAGAATTGGCTGATGCGGGTTTTACCGCACTGTGGCTGCCCCCAGCTTACAAAGGAAGTGGCGGGCAAAGCGACGTTGGATATGGGGTTTACGACTTATTTGATTTGGGAGAATTCGACCAAAAAGGTTCAATACGTACCAAATATGGTACTAAGCAGCAATATTTGGATGCGATCGCAGCCCTGCACAAATCTCAGATCCAAGTCTATGCCGATGTAGTTATCAACCACAAAATGGGTGCAGATGCAGCAGAGATATTTAAGGCCACTCCTTATCCTTACCACAATCGGCTAAATCCCAAAGGTTGGTTGCAAGAAATCAAAAGCTACACCCATTTTAACTTTCCCGGACGCAAAGGTAAATATTCCCAATTTGAATGGCACTGGTGGCATTTTGACGCAGTAGACTACAACGATTACAATCCAGACGATCGCGGCACAGTCTATTTGATAGAAGGGAGAATGTTTGATGACTATGTTGCCCTAGAAAATGGCAATTTTGCCTATTTAATGGGGTGCGATCTGGATTTCCAGGATCAATGGGTACGAGATGAAATTACACGCTGGGGTAAGTGGTATCTCGACACAACAGGTGCCGACGGTTTCCGTATAGATGCAATCAAGCACATATCGTCTTGGTTTTTTGCGGAATGGTTGGATGAAATGGAGCGATATGTCGGCAAAGATTTGTTTGTTGTCGGTGAGTATTGGGCACCAAATATCGATATCCTGCACTGGTATGTCGGTTCAGTTAAGGGCAAAATGTCAGTTTTTGATGTGCCACTGCATTACAACTTTCATTACGCCAGCCAACAGGGCGGTAACTACGATATGCGGCGCATCTTAGACGGTACAATGATGCAGCAGCAACCGACTCATGCAGTAACCTTTGTCGAAAACCACGACTCCCAACCGCTGCAAGCACTTGAATCTGTTGTAGAACCGTGGTTTAAACCTCTTGCTTATGCGATTATTCTATTGCGAAGAGAAGGTTATCCCTGCGTTTTCTATGGCGATTATTACGGTGCAGAATATGAAGATTGGGGGCGTGATGGCAATCGGTATAAGATTGTTTTGCCCTCTCATCGATCGCTAATTGACAAGTTTCTTCATGCTCGCAAACACTTCGCCTACGGCCCTCAATATGACTATTTCGATCATTGGAATACAGTTGGCTGGACGAGATTGGGCAATGGGAAACATCCACAGGCAATGGCAGTAATTATGAGTGACGGCCCGGAGGGTTCCAAGTGGATGGAAGTTGGTAAACCTAATGCTAAGTTTGTGGACTTAACAGGGCATATTCAGGAACCTGTTTCTACTAACGAGTGGGGTTGGGGCGAGTTTCGCTGTCAAGGCGGTTCAGTATCCGTGTGGGTTCAGGAATAAGATGTATTGGCAGTAATCTGATTGTCTAAGCTGTCGCGCATTTAAATTGTAGATTGAGGGCGGGCGGGACGCCCAACCCCTACTCCCCACAAGACTTTAAAATTTTTTGACATACCATTTAAATGCAGAACAGCTTATCTGTAAGGTGCGCCGAAACGCACCCTACAAAAATTAATTAGTCCGTAGTACCGGTTTGCAGTGACTCTTTAGCAGTCTGCGTCCACTCAGAGTGGAAGAATTCACCGCGTGGTTTGTCGGTGCGTTCGTAGGTGTGAGCCCCAAAATAATCACGCTGAGCTTGCGTGAGGTTTTGTGGCAATCTTTCGCGTCGGTAGCTATCGAAATAGTCCAGTGAGGCGCTAAATGCTGGCACTGCAATCCCCAGTTGGCAAGCAGTAGCTAACACGTCTCGCCAAGCTGATTGGCGATCGAGAATGCTCTGTTTGAACTCCGGCGCTAACAGCAAATTCGGCAACGTGGGGTCGTCTTTGAAAGCTGTTTTAATCTTGTCCAAAAAGCCAGCCCGAATAATACAGCCACCTTTCCAAATTCGGGAAATTTCGCTCAAACTCAAGTCGTAATTGTACGACTTCGACGCCGCACTCAACAGCGCCATGCCTTGAGCGTAGGAGCAAATCTTCGAGCAGTAAAGCGCATCCCGGACTTTATTCACAAACTCTTTAGTATCGCCTTCGTACTTGCCGCTAGGCCCCGTAAGTTCTTGGGAAGCTTTGATGCGCTCGTCTTTGTAAGAAGACATGATTCTGGCATTCACAGCAGCGATAATTGTGGGAATGCTCACACCCAATTCTAAAGCACTCATTACAGTCCAGCGGCCGGTGCCTTTTTGACCGGCTGCGTCCATAATTACCTCAACTAAGGGTTGCTTAGTTTCCGGGTCAATGTACTTGAAAATATTAGCCGTAATTTCAATCAAAAACGAGTTGAGTTCGTCTGTGGTATTCCATTCGGCAAAAACTTCCTGCAATTGCTGGCCGTTCAATCCACCAACGTTTTTGAGCAAATCGTAGGCTTCAGCAATGAGCTGCATATCACCGTACTCAATGCCGTTGTGAACCATCTTCACGTAGTGACCAGCGCCACCGGGGCCGATGAATGTGACGCAGGGGCCGTCATCTACTTGAGCCGCAATTTTGGTGAGAATTGGCTCTAGTAGGCCGTAAGCAGTGCGGGTGCCACCGGGCATCAAGCTAGCACCGTTGAGCGCGCCTTCTTCGCCGCCGCTGATGCCCATGCCGACAAATCCCAGTCCCATCGATTCTAAATCTTTGGTGCGGCGTTCGGTGTCGTCGTATAGCGAGTTGCCGCCGTCAATAATCATGTCGCCCGGTGACAGCATGGGTTTGAGCTGGTCGATGACTGCATCTACGGGTTTCCCAGCTTGCACCATGACTAAGATTCGGCGCGGGGTTTCTAGGGCATCGACGAATTCTGTCAGAGTCTTGGTGCCTACAATGTTCTTGCCGGGGGCGCGTAGGGCCATGAAGTCGTCGGTTTTGGCTGCTGTGCGGTTGTACACAGCCACGGAGAAGCCTCTGCTTTCGACGTTGAGCGCTAGGTTTTCGCCCATCACTGCTAGACCGATTAAACCAAAATTTTGCTTTGTCATGCTAATAACCCGCTGGTTGTTCCCGCTTGAGGATTGATTTGCGAGAGAGGAAAGCGAGGCGGGGTGTACCGCTTTCCGGTGGACTAAAAGTATTGGACAATAGACCTAGGAGGTTTAGGTTTATTTTTATATTCCCAGAATTGCTGTTTGGTAAATCAGTAGGGTTTTTTTAAGATTTAAGGGATATTAATGACGGGGACAGGTGATGATAAGGCAGGTATTATGTCGATCGCAGTAACGGTAGATACAAACAAGCGGACATTTTAAGGAAAATTGAGGAGACTGTTGTAACTATGGAAGATTTGCAGTATCTCGCGGCCTGGGTGAAGGAGCAACACGCTCGCGAGTATATTTTGACTTGGCTGCTGAGTCAACAGGGGCTGTGGTGGTCGGATGGGGATATTTATCAGGCCGTTTTGCAAAAGTCGGGAAAGCTTTTGAAAGCTTATGTTCAAAAAAGGCAAGCTGGAGAGTTATTTGAGGGAATTTCTGAGAAGTTGGGAGGAGATGAGAATTGGGATGATTTGGCGGCGAGTTTGGCGCGGATTGTTGCGGTTTATCAAGAGGAATTATCGCATTTGCAAGAGCGCGATCGCAAGGGGGATGGACTAAAAAAAAATTTGATTAGCCAACCGTTGACTGGAGATCCTTTGCCGCTTTTGGAGGTGCAGCAAGCTTTGCCCGATCCTTATGCGGATACGTTGACGGGGAGATAATTGCTCATCATTTTTGTGGATGGAGGCTCCTCTCAGAAACCGGGTTTCTTCCCTTATTTCTCGTACTCAACCAAAATTGTCGCAGAAACCCGGTTTCTCGCCAGCCAACTAAAGAAAATGGATCGAGATTCAAGGATTGAGAATAGGTGTAATATCTAGAAGAAATCCGGGAAGTACATCTTCACCCGAAAGTGTAGGCGGTTGGTCAAAAGAGAAATTAATCACTTCTGCTACATCTTCAGACAAGCGATAGATTTCTACTAAAGGCGTTTGCGGGTCAATTAGCCAACCTAAGCGACAGCCGTTAGTTTGATAATACCGCATTTTAGCCCGCAATGTTTCTAGGGAATCACTTTGCGATCGCAATTCTATTACAAAGTCCGGGCACAGGGGAGGAAATTTGCGCTTATCTTCTGCGGATAATGCTTCCCAACGTTCTAGGAGTACCCAAGCAGCATCAGGGGAACGCTTCGCACCGTTGGGTAATTGAAAGATAGTGGAAGAGTCAAAGACTTTTCCCAATCGAGTCTGACGATTCCACAAACCGAGTCCCAGGTTGAGATCGGAATTTCTGATGCCGCTTTCGCCGCCTGTTGGAGGCATAATAATTAGTTCTCCTTCGGGGGTTTGTTCTAATCGCCACTCTTCATTAGCGATGGACAATTGATAAAATTGTTCGTCGGTTAAAGCGACGGCGGCAGGTAGGTTGAGAGTTATAGTTTCCATCGTTGATATTATGGCCAACTAGGTTGGTTTTATTATAACTCGCACTTTCTGACAATTTTCTCAAAAAGATCGCATTCAACAGTAAAACAGGTATCTCTGCTTTACCTCGAAGGCTAGATCCCCCTAAATCCCCCTTAAGAAGGGGAGTAGGGGTTGACTTTGAATCGAACTTTTTTCCCCTCGTTAAGAAGCGGGAATTTGTATTTGACTTTTGTCCCCCCCTTTTTAAGGGGGGCTAGGGGGGATCGAGACTTTGCCACAAAACAAATGAGATTAATCTCTCATAAATCTATCTCGCACAATCATCCCAGGAACCGGGTTTCTTCCGATATTTCTCGTACTCAACTGAAAATTGTCGCAGAAACTCGGTTTATCGCCACCTAACGAGAGAAATTAGATCGCAAATCCGCGATAATCGATCGCAATCACCCGCGCCAAATTCCCCACGCTAACCCACAAGTCCGCCGGGGGTTGAAAACCCCCGTCTCATAGCAAAAGTCTTCTCAAAGAGGACTGAAAGACACATTTTTGAACAAGCATTGCAATATCTCCCCAGTCGGTTTCAAGCGACTTTCGCTATGAGACAGGGGTTTTAACCCCTGGCGGACTGTTTGTTTAACTCTAAATATAGCTGCTAGCTTGACGGGTGAACATTGAGCAGTAAATTCCGTTTGATGCTATCAATTCGTCGTGAGTTCCTATTTCTGCTATTTTACCGTTTTCCATCACGGCGATGCGATCGGCAATTTTTGCTAATCCCAATCTGTGACTGATGACTATGGTTGTTTTCCCGGCGGCTATTTGGCGGAAGATGCTGTAAATTTCGTGTTCGGTCTTGGGGTCGAGGGCGGCGGTTGGTTCGTCAAAAATGAGCACTTCGGCTGTAGAAAGCCGCATTAAGGCGCGGGCGATCGCAATTCTTTGCCACTGTCCCCCCGATAAGTCTATGCCGTCTTCTAATTGTTTCCCCAACGGAGTCTCTAAACCTGCGGAAAGACTATTGACTTTGGCGCTAATTCCTGCTTCGGAAATAGCTTCGTTAATTGCGGTGTCATCTGACAGGGAAAGCAAGTCGCCGAAACCGACGTTTTCGCGGACTGTGGAGGGGAAACGGGCGTAATCTTGCATAACGACGGCGATGCGCGATCGCACGTATGCTAGAGAGTACGATCGCAAATCTTTGCCATTCCAGTCGATCGTACCACTTGTCGGGTCGTATAGGCGGCCGAGGAGTTTGCCAAGGGTTGTTTTACCCGCGCCATTTTCACCAACAAGCACTAGCATTTCACCCGGATTAATGGTTAAGTTGATATCTTCAACTGTGCTTTTATTGCTACCGGGATAGCAGAAAGATAGATGCTTAATCTCGATGCCAATTTTATCTTTTGTGGGGCGGGAATCTGGCCCGTCTTCTGGTAAACTAGGCAGGCGAGATGCTACATCCCCAAGCGGAGACTGCAATTCTGGTTTGAGTTCTAACAGTTGAAAAATCGGAGTAACACCGAGAGAGATATCGTACAAATTAGCATAATTACCAATCAGTAATTGCAAACTTTGCTCCACCTGAACAATCAAACCCGAATAAAGCGCCAAATCTCCCAAAGTATAGCGACCACCCAAAGCTCCCATTACCACATAAACAAATGGCAAAGCTACTCCGATTCTACTAAACACTGACCACAAAAGTAAAACAATTGCTCCTTTTTTTCGGATTTGCTGCATCTCGCTAAAAAATTGCAAAAACTGATCCTGCCAGCGTTTGAGCCAAAGTTCTTGCAACCCAAACAAACGCAATTCTTTAGCGTATTCTTCCCCCGTCAATACTCTAGAAGATAAGTTCATTTCACGAGTTATTTTAGCTTGCTTTCTTTGAACTCTCCAGATGATTTTGCTATATTTTCTTTGGATGTAAATTGAGGGGCAGGATGAAATCAACATCAGCACTGGCACCCACCAAGCTATCGCGGCAGCAAGGCCTATCGATGGAATAAATATAAAAATTCCCGTGACTGTCATGCTGATGGTAAAGGCTAGTTGCTGTATTTTGAATACTCCCGTTTTGGCTAGTTCTACTATATTTAATAGTTCGGGGTTTTCAAAGAGGGCAATATCGTCGAAATTGGCGACTTTTTCGATGACTTTTCCTTCGACAAAGCCTTGAACGCGATCGCGCAAAGATGTCGAGACAAAAGAGCCCATTGTGTCTAGGGCATCGCCGACTAACCTGAGACTTAAGACTCCGGCAATACTCCACAGCAATATTGGCCGGGAAAGCATCAAAGCAAAAGGCTGTGCTGTTTGGGTTTGCGATAGCAACCGAGATACTTCATCAATGATTAATTTATCTAAAAAAAGCACGGCAGATGGGGCAGCACCGCCGATGATGTTGAGTATTATTAAATTTCGGAGTTCTATTGGTGCGGCTTTGATTATCAGGCCTAGGCTGCGCCACAAAGCTTGGAATGTGGTAATTTGGATGGGTTGCATAGTTTGTGGGTAGGTGTCGGGTCTACTCATCCCCGGACGGTATATTATAACAGTAATTGTCAAGTAATATGGTTTCCTAACAATTAGGTCGGCAGGGATTTAAATCCCTGCCTCATAGCTAAAGTCCTCTCAAGAGGACTGTTGATTAATATTTACAATTTGAGTCGGTTAGCTTAGTTTTAACGGGACTTAAAAAATTCAAGCCCAAACAGAGCATCGAACTAGCTTTATAAGCAGAGAATACGTCCCAATTTTCGTTCAGCCATTTGACCAACCGAAAAGATATTGCTCTCCGAAACGCTTCGAGCGCCAGAGAAAAGGTATTTCAAAGTTTATTTACCCACCTACTTAATAATTTAAACTGTTTTTGACACAGGCATGAGGCCTGTGCCAAACAAAGAATACTAACGGCAAGCACTCTTATTTCAAGCAGCATTATCGTCAATCAGCTCATTACCAATAGCTATCGTGTCGCCATAATTGCTCAATTCTGCCCAACGGGGTGAGAATAGGCGATTATGTAGTTCAATCACCTTGTCAAGATCAGTTATAACCTCTACGTGATCGTATCCCCGAGATGCTTTACGCCATCCAGTTAGAGTGAGATTAGCGCCACCTGTGAAAGCTACCAAACCATCAATCACCAGCAGTTTTTGATGAGGTAGTTGTTGCCAGTTTGAACTGCGAACAATCCTAATTTCTAAATTCGGCGCTTCGTTTTTGTAGTTTTCCAGTTCAGGCAAAAGCCAATTTTCTTGGTTGGAAGGTATAGATACAATGCCACGCACCTTAACCTTCTGTGCTGCGTACTTCAAATAGCCCAGAATCTCCTTGCAAGTGCCAAAAGTTGTGAAATGGACAAAATTTTGGGCTTGGTTCAGTCCTTCCAATAATCCATTGATAGGCGAATAATCTGGCTTGTATTGCCGTAAACGACTTGCGATAGATCCAAGTCGCTCAATATGTTTAACATTGTCATTCAACTCAATATAAAGACCCCGCTCTTTGAAATGGGAGCGAAATTTCTCTATTTGGGAGTGACCCTGAACAACATATTGAACACCACAAATTTGACACTGAATCTGTTGCTTCTTATTTTGAGGGATGACCTTGTGCAGACCGTAGCATTTCTGGCAGTGAGCCTTTGCTGGCTTAAAATCCTGCAAACTTGATATGTCAAAGCTGGGATTACCCATAATTGGCTCCATTACATAGGGTGGTTACTTGTCTTCCCTCCTCATATTAGAGGCTTTGCTAAATCGTAGTCAATTTATAGGAGATGCGAGAAATTTCTGGCACCTTCTTGAACTTCCTCATGTTCAATGGTACATAACTGAGAGCGGTTTAAATCAAATCTCCTTCCATTTAAGCAAGCTGGAGGATGAACAAACTGCCAATCAATTTGTTTCAGAAATTGAAAAAAGGATAAAAGTCTGCCCTGTTAACCGTCAGATCGAAGACAAAGCAAGGTCATTATATATCAGGGATTTTGAATCTGCAATCGTGGTGGCTTGTGCAATTGAGATGGATGTATGTGCAATTGTCACCCAGAACCCTCAAAAGTTTGAGGGTTCTGGTTTGTCGTCAATTCTCTCAGTGAGTGATTTATCAGAGCGCCACCAGCTAGAAGAAATATTAAAGAAGCCAAGTTTACCTAGTTTACCTATTTTACAGGTAGGTAGCTTGCCAGAATTTAGATCCCAATTGAATCGCAGTTTTTACCAGCAGGAAAACCCCGTACAGTTGTGTCTATTTCAAACCTTGGAGGTTGAGAGCACCTTGAGCTACAGAATCCGAAATCCCATTGGGACAGTATTAAAAGTTTTTAATTTATTAACAAAAGAATACTTAGAAGGTATAACTCTTGAGGAATTAAGTATACAAACTAAGCATTCAAAGAAAACTACCCAAAGTATTATTTGGGATTTTCAAAATTTTAATATGGTATTTTTTGAAGGAGATAAAGTAGTAGTTGAACCATATTTGTTGAATTTATTAGAAAACGAAGTTACTGAATATTTAGCTGAAATATTAAAAAACCATGTAGTTACTAAAGAGATATATAAGGAACTAGAGCATCACAAAAGGATGACAAGATGGGGAGTGCAGAAATTAATAGCTGATATATGTCCGAGTGAAAAGCCTGTAAGCACTAAAACCTCACAGGACTATACCAGTAGAATGCTCACATGGTTTTTATATACAGGATTGCTGGAAAAGCAGGGTAAGGATAAATTTGTTAAACCTCTTGGTGAGGGTAAACAGAAGGGGAAATTAATAGAAGAAGCAGAGTAAGGATTCAGGTCTAAATTTGAGGAATTAAAGATGGTTCTTGCAGATCTGGATTAACCATCGCTTTTATAGCT
>NZ_JAUBRB010000097.1:0-13517 GCF_036701585.1 Microcoleus sp. POL10_C6
AGATTGCACTCACTTTTTTCACTTCTCTATTTTATTGCGATCGCATTCCTCTTTAAAAACTGTCCGGAGTATTGTTAAGACTACTCAAAAGGGCGATCGTAACTTAGACTTGAGTCCTAGCCTGCATCCATCTCCTCAACTGGTTCGATGACTTTCTTCGGCGTGGCGATCGTAACTTACCATACTCAGTCTCACTCAATTCAGCACACTCAAAAACACTGTACTACATCAACTGCCCATAAAGGGAAGCTCAAGGAAAAACCAACAACCTAGCGCAATATAGCCCCAAAAGACTACTTAAAATTAGCAAAATAAACACAACGATTTCGCCCACCAAAAAGCAAAGAAATTTAAAAACTACTCCGCTATTGTAAAAATAATTATCTCATATTTAACAGCTAATCGAGTTAGACACTTATCTAAAAAATCTCCCGAACAATTCCGATAAAATGTTCTAAATCCTAGGTTTATCAAAATCTATATTTGAGCAAGTTCCAGACCAAAACCTATATTTTACCGGGATTTCACCCCAATTAATTGCTAGAATCGATCGACCCCGACTTATTCAGCAAAACCTAAACCTTCAATGATTAGCGAATTTTTACCTGCCATATTTGCAGTATTTGCGCTTCCCAGTTCCGAAAAATATTATTGGCGTATTGCCTAAAAATTCCCCAAATTAACTTAAAATCAGTAGAGTGGCATTTACCTTAAAACTACCTATGACAAAAGCCGAAATTATCACCAAAAACATCACAGTTCCTAACGGGGATTTGCAAATAGCTGCATACCTAGCCCAGCCTACCTCCCCAGGACAATTTCCTGCAGTTATCGTAATTCAAGAAATCTTTGGCGTCAACTCGCACATCCGCGAAGTTACTGAAAGAATAGCAAAAGAAGGATATGTGGCGATCGCCCCAGCCATTTACCAGCGTCAAGCCCCCGGTTTTGAAACCGGGTACACCCCCGAAGCCATCCAAATCGGCAGAGAATACAAAGAAAAAACCACCGCTTCCGAACTTCTGGCCGATATCCAAGCCACCATCGATTACCTCAAAACTCTACCCTCTGTTAAACCAGAAAGTTTTGGCTGTATCGGTTTCTGCTTTGGAGGACACGTCGCCTACCTTGCCGCTACTTTGCCCGAAATCAAGGCTACAGCGTCGTTCTACGGCGCCGGTATCGCCACCCAAACCCCCGGAGGCGGCACCCCCACCATCGCCCGCACAGCAGACATTAAAGGCACTCTATACGCCTTTTTTGGCACTCAAGACCCCAGCATTCCCTTAGAACAAGTTGACCAAATCGCCGCAGAATTGCAAAAACACAGTATTTCTCACCAAATTTTCCGCTACAATGCCGATCACGGCTTCTTCTGCGACCACCGCGGCAGTTACGACGCTACGGCAGCAGCCGACTCGTGGGTGCAGGTGAAGCAGCTATTTCATCAGCAACTTCAACCAGCTTAGAGAGTGGGAGATGGGGAGATAGGGAGATGGGGACAGTGGGAAATTTTTTTCTACTGACGACTGCCAACTAAATTACTGACAACTGACAACTAAACTGACATGAATTCCAAATCTACAGGTTCTCAAAGCGCAAAAGCATCCTTTTCAATGGATGATTTTGCTAAAGCCCTCGAACAGCACAATTATGAGTTCCAGAAGGGACAAGTAGTGCGCGGCAAAGTGTTCGAGTACGACTCAAACGGCGCGTATGTTGATATCGGCGGCAAGTCTTCGGCTTTTTTGCCGATCGAAGAGGCTGCTTTGAGAACAGTAACGGATTTGTCGGAAGTGGTTCCGCTGGACGAGGAACGGGACTTTTTGATTATCCGCGAACAAGATGCAGATGGCCAAGTTACTTTGTCTCTGCGGCAGTTACAAATTCAGCAAGCTTGGGAAGATTTAGTTGAATTGCAGGAAACCGGTAAAGTTCTTCAGGTGCGGGTTTCTGGGGCAAATAAGGGCGGCGTGACAGTAGATGTTCAGGGAATGCGCGGTTTTATTCCCCGATCGCACTTAGTGGAACGCGATAACCTAGAATCGCTGATCGGTCAATCTTTGAGCGTTAATTTTTTGGAGGTCGATCGCGAACGAGAAAAACTCGTACTTTCCCAGCGGATGGCCACTCAATCGAATGCCTTCAAGGATTTGCAAATTGGTCAGTTGGTGGAGGGAAAAGTCAGCAGCATCAAGCCTTTTGGCGTGTTTGTGGACTTGGAAGGAGTTAGCGGTTTGCTGCACATCAAGCAAGTTAGCCAAAAATATATTGATAACCTTGGAAAGGTTTTTGCCCCCGGTCAACCCCTGAAAGCGATCGTGGTTGATCTCGATGAAAGTCGTGGCCGGATTTCCCTTTCTACTCGGGTACTGGAAAATTACCCAGGGGAAATGGTGGATAAAATGGCGGATGTTATGGATACCGCAGAAGAGCGATCGGAACGTGCTAGAAAGACTCTTTCTTAAGTCTTGATTTAGTTACAACCCCGAATTCTTTAAGAATTCGGGGTTGTAAAAGTGCGATGTTTTACGTTTAATTAGCTTGAATTACTTATTTTGCATTTTACATCGACTTCTTCTACCAGTTTCCCAAAACAATCCCACTATAGGCTAACTCCAAACCCCTATCTAATAAGTTAATACCTGTCGCCAATCAAAACTCCAAAATTGTCTTACTTCTTCCATGAGCTATCTAACTTCATTTTAGCGTTCGTTATTTAACCCCATTAGCTACTACTCCCAATACTTTAAAATCGGCTACATTTAGTTGATCTAAAGCTTTGCTTACCAGGCCGCGATCGGTTTTTTCTATTTTTACAATCAGCACTGTACCATCAGTTTGAGAAGCTAGTAAATGGCCGTCTGCTAAACCAATTAAAGGTGGCGTATCATAAATTACTAAATCAAATAAGGCTAGGAATTGTTCCATTAAATAGTGCATCTTTCTCGAAGAAAGTAATTTAATTGGGTCGGGGGGAATAGTACCAGCAGTGAGGACAAAAAGATTGTCATCGTCGGGTAATCGCTGAATAGCCTCATTTAAGCTTAAATCAGAACTTAAAACATTACTTAAACCTTTCATATTTGATAAGCCAAGGTATGTGTGCAGTTGAGGCACACGCATATTAGCATCCACTAATAATACTCGTTTACCAACAGCAGAAGCAGTTTTAGCTAAATAAAGTGCTACAGTGGACTTACCCTCACCTTTAAGAGTCGAAGTGATGGTTAAAGAACTAATTGGGTGTTCCGCATTTAATAATTGAATATTTGTGTATAAGTAGTGAAATGCCTCTACCACAGGAAAATCTTTGTAATTTGAAACTATTATTCGTTTTAAGCTTTCACTGTTAGTATTTGAACTTACGCTAGTAAATTGAGCGGGAACCCTTTCACCTCTACGAGATTTAATTTTCATCGCTTTGGCGATCGGAATGACTCCCAACAGAGGGCGTTTAGTTGCTGATTTAATTTCTTCTGGAGTATGGAAAACAGTATTTAAAACTTCTACTAGGAAACCTATAGCAATGCCTAGTAAAGTGCTAATAACGATCGCGATTGCTAGGTGACGGCGGGTTGGTTTTTCTGTTACTGGGTTGAGATCACCATTTTCGTTTGTGACTAACTGTGGTTTAGATATAATTTGCCAAGAGCCATCAATTTGACCAGCATCTAGTTGTAAAGTTTTTTGTTTTTCGAGGAAGAGTTTGAGAGTATCTTTAGCTAGTTCGAGTTTTAATTGTATGTCATCATAGCGGTGTTGAGCTGTGGGCATTTGAGTAATTTTTGCTTGCAGTAAATTTTGGCTATTAGTTATCAACCGCTCGCGAGCTTCCAACTGTTTTAGTTGTGACTGCATCTGCAAGAGGACAGCATCAGCTTCTCTTTTCATTAAATCACGCAAACTTTGCTGCTTTTCCCGCAAAGATTGAATGGGAAGGCTATTTTCATAAAATTGAGTAGAGCTTAAAGCTAATTGTGAGTCTATTTCATTTACTTTGCTAATTAAATTTTCATAAGATTTGGGACTAATATCAACAATCCAACGATTATCGCCCGTTAACGATCTTTTTTTGTAGCTTTCATATTGAAGCCTACTTTCTGCCAGTTGTCCTTGCACTTCTAGGCGACGATTAGTTAAAATATCTAGCTGATCTGATAAACTGCGGCTGCGTAGTTCTGGTTGGTTAAAGTTATACTGAACCCTTAACATTTGTAATTCTTGTTGCAATTTATCTACTTTCTGCTGGAGTGGCGGCATTTGTCGAGCGATAAAATCAATACTTTGTTTGCTAACTTTTAAACGCTCTTGATCCATATATTCTAGGTAATATTTGGCAGTTTCATCCAGCACATATTGGATGCGCTTGGGGTCTCGATCGCGGTAGCTAATATCTAGGAGTTTAGTACCACCCTGCTTCCCATCTCGCAAGAAAGTAATGCGTTGGATAATCAAGCGGTTATTGAAATTTTTATAGTCAAAGTTTGGATATTTTGTTTGCAACTTATTAACTAATGGTAGTAACACTTCTGGGCTTTTTAAAACCCGCGATAAACTTTGATAATCCACCGAAGATCCTTCTTCCGCTGATGATTTAATTTTGTTCAAGTCTGTGATGCCTAAACTGTTATTTTGAGCTTGGACCAAGAGCTTTGATAGCCGATAGTCAGCCGTAATGGGTTCTGCTAAAACTGTAAATTTTCCTTCATACTCAGTAATAGATTTTTTGGCAGCCCTAAGCACGAAACTACCGCTTAAAGTAGCTATGCTGGCAGCTACTATGCCCATCACTAGAAGGCGACGTTTGACGACAGCTAGTACCCAATTCATATCAAGAACTTGGTCATCCTCTGCTGGGGTACTAGCTAGGTAATTAGCAGAGGGAACCGACAAATATTGACCATTAAGGTCATTCTTTAGGGAAGACAACAGTTTTTTATCCATAGCAAAAATGTTACTATTTAATTCCTAATTTCCTAATAGTCTGAGTAGCTCTATGAATCGGGTGGGAACTAGAATTCCACCAATAATATTATTAACTGGTGATAGAACAGTGTTAATGTTATCTACCAAGATAGCAGTCCTCGAACGTGCCACTATAATTATGTCATTATCTTGAATCAGTGGGTTGCTTTGAGCGTCGATTCCTTGATTCAAATTAATTGCTACTTGCGATCGGGATATAGTGCCATTAGGATTCAGCCTGATCAGTTCCACATATCTAGAGTTAGCGCGACTTTGTCTGAAACCCCCCGCACTCATAATTGCTTGATTTAAGGTAGTATTAGGAGGTAATTTGAGTCCACCGGGAGTATTGACTTCTCCGATCACACTCACTTGCACAGTCCCCGGAGCAAAGCTAGCATTAGCTAGAACAGAAACTTCTCCCGGGTCGATCGCCGTCGCTGTTGGGACAAAGATGATATCCCCTTCTTGTAGTATAGTATCTTGAGAGGTATCTTGTTCTTGCAAATATTGCCAGAGGTTAATAGTTCTAATTTGTTGTTTGCCACTTCTAGTATAACGTTGGAGTTGGATTTGGCGAATATCGGCGATTGATGTGATTCCACCAGCTAGTTGTAGAGCACGAATAATGGTCGGCTGTCCGTTAGTTCTTTCACCATTTTGGGTATCACCACCAATCGCTACATATCTACCGGGACGCTTCACCTCTCCGAATACTGAAACAGTACGGGGTTGCTCTGCTGGTATAGAAAAATTAGATTCACTAAGTTGATTTGTTTCTGCTAAATTAATTGTTTCTTGAGGGGGAACCAAGATTTGATCTCCATCTCGCAAGGTGATATCTTGGCTGGTCTGACCAGTTTGTAAATAATCCCACAGATTATAAGTGATAGTTATTTCTTTGTTAGTCGTAAGCCGACGCCGCACAATTACTCGTCGAATATCAGCGCTAGCTCGAATACCCCCAGCTTTTTCTAAAGCTTGAGGAAGCGTGGGAAACTGAACTGATGGTCTGTTTCCGCCTCCATTAGCTAGGGGCAATAAGTAGGAGCCGGGACGACTTATTTCACCCGATAACCAAATATTAAGCGGGCGGGCAGCTTGTAAACTGATTGTAACTAAAGGTCTTTTTACGACCTGGCCATAAGCTCTACTGATAACTTGGGCTGCCTGTTCTAAAGTTAATCCTTGAAGCGCAATACTACCAATAATGGGGATTTGAATAGCTCCCCCAGCGGGAATTTGATACTCCCCACTAAGCTGGGGCAGATCGTAGATATCAATTCTAATATTGTCTCCACCACCTAGATAGTAGTCAGTATTAATACTTGTTGCGGGGGCGGGCGACTGAGCGAGGTTGGTTTGAGGGTAGGAGAAAGTGAGTACCAGCGCCAGCAGTGGCAGTTGTACAGCAGGGAGAGTAAGCCATTTCATAGGTACTAACAAATTTATGATAGAGGTAAAGCCATGAGAGATATTTTAAGGGTGCCGATGTTTGCGTTGATGCTATTGTGTTTAACGCTTATAGTTTTTGTGACTATTTATATTTTAGCCGCACGCCATCCCAAATTGGGTGCCACATTAGAAAAGATTTTTGTGGGGATACTTTTTTTTACCATAACTGGTGGATCGGGTATCATGACCATGCCCTTTACCAAACTCCATCCTAACGTTTTCTACAACTTAGAAACTACACCCCCAACGATGATTGGTCAAATTGCCATTTATGCGGCCATGATATTAATGATATTTCCCCGCTTAACTAAAACTACGCAAAAAACAGTTTATATCTGCATTAAATGGATAGCAGGAGACATTTTTTTAGGTTTGTTTTTGTTGCTTCTGACTTTATCTGGATTGTGGTCACAAACTCCTGAACTTACTTTTAGGGCTATTTTTGCTATTTGGGGAGTAACAGTGGTTTCTATTTATGTAGGAAAAGTGTATAGCTGGTCAGAAATTTATGGATTATTGAGATGGCTAACTGGTTTATTAGCTTTATGGTCACTTGTGAAAACAAATGCAGCTCCGGACGGTTGTTGGACAGGAGTTTTAGGTCATAAAAATCCTTTTTCGTTTCAAATGGCTAATACAGCTTCTTTATGGATTTTATATGCTTTTAAGGAGCCTAAGTATAGATATTTATCATTATTTATCATTTTAATAGCTTTAGTAGGATTGCAAAAAGGTTGTAGTGGTGCTAGTCGGATTTTGACAGTGGTATTAATCAGTTTGTGGAGTTATTTAGCCCTCTTAAAAAGATTACCTGTAAAATGGGCTTTTCTCTGCTTTATCTTATTTTTGGTCGGTAGTATAGGTATAAGTATTTTGGTGTTAAATAATTTAGAGGCTATTATTGTGGATGGTTTGAAAAAAGATATGACTTTAACCGGTAGAACCGATTTTTGGCCTTTAATTATTGATAGAATTAATCAAAATCATCCCATATTTGGTTATGGAATGAAAGGATTTTGGCAGTTTTGGCGTGGCTCGGAAAATCCCGCTTACGGAATTATAGTAGCTAAAACTGGTTTTGTGCCACCCCACTCTCACAATGGTTTTCTTGATATACTTTGCGAACTGGGTTGGACCGGACTCTTGTTGTTTATTGGGTCATTCTTGAATAATATATTTAGAGGTATAAAGTACCTCGTTAAAGGAAGTTTTCCAGAGTCAGGTTTGCCTTTGTATTTATTAACATTTATGCTAATGACTAATTTGACAGAGGGGGGACTATTGGGGGTTGGTACTTATTGGTGTTGGTATGTAGTTTTATCGGTAAAATTGAGCTTAGATAGGACAGCTAAGGATAACCCACACTGATGATGTCAGCGTTTTGTCAGGCCTATGAGGAGAATCTTTACAAAGAATAGGCATCTACCCCACTTCTTAAAGAAGTCGGGGCTTTAACACCGATCGCATTTTACGTTTAATTAAGTGGGCTCACTTAATATGACTCGCAATTGTTTCACTCTCCACCGTTGCTTCCACTGGCCAAGAATTTTCCATCTCTACTGTTTTTTTCGGCTGATAAACTGCCAAGTCGAACCAGAAAGTCGTACCCACATTAACTTCGCTAACTAAATTAATTTTAGTGTGGTGCTTGTCAATAATGTTTCTGACAATAGAAAGACCTAATCCCGTTCCTTCTAAAGTGTGTACTCGGTTTTCTACCCGGAAAAAGCGATCGAATATTGCTTGTTGGTCTTCGGGATCTATGCCAATTCCCGTATCAGAAATTTCGATCCGCACTACCGGACAATGTTGAGCATCCGGTGACAAGTTGTGGTGGACGGATTGATCGTCTTTCTGGGTGGGCGCCTCCGGCTCTAGCAAATATGCTCGAATGGCCACCTTGCCGCCGGACTGAGTAAATTTTAAGGCATTTCCTACTAAATTTGCAAATACTTGCAGTAACAAATCGTAATGACCTAAAGCAGGCGGCAAATACGGGTCAACTTCTTGCTCTAATTCAATGCCTTTATCCTTAGCATTTAACTGATAAGTCCGCAGGGTTTGTTCCACAGCTTGCGGGAGGTCAACAGCTTCCAAGTGATAAACTCGGCAGGATTCCAGTCGCGACAAGTCTAACACGTCATTAACTAAACGAGTTAGTCGATCGGTTTCTCGGTTAGCAATTTCTAGGAATTCCCTGCGCTCGCTTTCTAGAAGGTCTTCTCCGTACTCGTGGAGAGTCTCGATAAAAGATTTGATATTAAATAAAGGCGTTCTCAATTCGTGAGAAACATTGCTGATAAAATTGCTTTTAGCCTCATTGAGTTCTACTTCGCGAGTAATGTCCTGCACTGTCATTGCAATGCCTTTGAGACTTTCTCGGTAATTTCCGGAACCTTGATGCTTGAAGGTTTGCTCGTAGAAAGTACACTCTACAGCTAGCGGGCGTTGTGGCTCGTTACAGGTATCTTCCTCATGGCGGATGCAGCTTTTGCACAGCGGTTCGGCACCGGGCGCTTTGTGCAGAATGACAGTAGTTAAAACAATCCGAATTGTACGGTTAACTGGTTCGCTCAGAGAGATGCGAAATTCGCCGCCTTCGCGATCGCCCGCAGCTATTTCCTGCAAAGGTCTCGCCAAGTCCTGCTGCACTTCCGAAGGCAAAATGTTCAGAACATTTACTCCGAGCGCATTTTTGCCTTCCCATCCAAAAATCCGCATCCCCGTCGGATTAACTAAAATCACCTGCAAATTTGCGTCTAATAAAAGCGCGCCATCAGCAATCGTTGAAACCAAAGTTTCTAACTTAGCTTTTTCCGCTGTCAGCTCTTCAATATTTTGTTCTTCATAACTTTCGAGTTTCTGGGCCATCTCGTTAAAACTGCCAATCAACTCGCCCAATTCTCCACCCAAAGGCAGGTCAACTCGCTGCTTAAAATTCCCGCTGGCGATGTTTTTGACCCCAAAGACTAATTGTTTAATCGGCTGAGTAATTGTCAGGGCATTAAATACAGCTCCCAAAATTACCATCACCCAAATAGTGACAAATACTGCTAAAGTGACATCCCTAGTCAGATTTGAAGAGATAACTGCTGCGGGATTTGGGTTAATGCCGATCGCCAAAACTCCCAAATATTTGTCTTCATGAATTAACGGCACAAATACATCGGTCACTTCTCCATCTGGCGTCAAATGCTGCCGCACCAAAGGCAAAGACGTTAAATTTCTCGCCTCAATATCGGCGATAAAATTATCGGGAAGTTTGATCTGGCGGCGCAGCGTCAGGGAAGTTTCCACCTCGGATTCCGAAAAGGGTATCCCCAGGAAAATATCCCCCGCTTCGTCGGCGTAAAGCATATAGCGGACGCTGGAGGTGCTGCTGTAAAATTGGCGGGAAAAGCGGGCGACTTCGGAGCGATCGTTTTTGGCAATCAGCGGCGCCACATTTGCCGCCAACAGCAGGCCGAGGTCTCGGCCGTAACGAGTATCGTTAAGTCGGGCGTCTTGCTGGATAGTATTCACCGCCCAGAATGTCAGGCCGCTCATAATTAACGACACTACGAGGGTAGCAGCGGCCATCAGGCGGGTCTGGAGGGTAAAATCCGACCACCAGCGGGCAATAATTTCTCCGATTTTGTTTAGTATGGCCAGCATTTCACCAGTTCACCAGTTCAATATTAATAGCAAGATCAATTCAGTTGGCTCCCGATCGACTTTTCTGATGCGACTTGTCCGCTACCGCCACCGCAGAGATACCAAACTTCATTGTTACATTTCTACATTGAGATTGCTTGGCTTTCGGATGGCGGCCGATGTCGCAATTCCTAATTTTTATCGCCCAGAGCTCGGCGACCGATGTCCCGACGGCAGTAAACCCCTTCAAATTGGATGCAATCAACTGCAGCATAAGCTTTGGAAATAGCTTGTTCCAAAGTTTCTCCCGTCGCAGTGACGCCCAAAACCCGGCCGCCGTCGCTCACCAACTGCTGGTTCTTCAACTGAGTGCCGGCGTGAAACACTTCTGCTCCTTTGGCTTCAGCTTCCTCGATACCTGTAATAACTTTGCCTTTTTGATAACTTCCAGGATAGCCTCCAGAAGCCAAAACTACGCAAACAGAGGCTCCCGACTTCCAGCGAATAGAATATTCACCGAGACGCTGCTGACAGCAGGCCAGCACCAAATCTTCTAAAGGAGTTTCCAGCAGTGACAAAACCGCTTGAGTTTCGGGATCTCCGAAACGGCAGTTGAATTCTAAGACTTTGGGTTCTCCGTCGGGGGTAATCATTAAGCCCGCGTAGAGTACACCCCGGTAGTCGATTTTGCGTTTTTGCAGTGCTGCGAGGGTGGGTTCGAGAATTTCTTCTTGAATCCTTTCCATTAGTTCCGGGGTGACGATGGGCGCTGGGGCGTAGGCTCCCATACCGCCGGTGTTGGCTCCCTTGTCGCCTTCGCCGATAGCTTTGTGGTCTTGGGCGGGCACCAACGGTTCCACTGTGATGCCGTCGGTGAGGGCGAGAATGGAGACTTCTTGACCTGTTAAGAATTCTTCGACCACGACTCGGATGTTGTCGGTGCCGAATTCGCCTCGGAAAATGGTGTTGATGGCGCTGTGAGCCATTTTGACGGTGGTGGCAACGGTGACTCCTTTGCCTGATGCGAGTCCGTCTGCTTTGATGACTATTGGGGTTCCTTGTTCCAGAACGTATGCTTTTGCAGCTTCTGCGTCTGTAAATACGGCAGCTTTGGGTGTGGGGATGCCTGCTTCGAGCATCAATTCTTTGGCCCAGGATTTGCTGGATTCAATTTGGGCGCCGGCTTTGGTGGGGCCGAAAATCATCATTTTTCGCTGTAGAAAATAGTCGGCGATGCCTAGGGATAGGGGCAATTCGGGGCCGACGATGACTAATCCGATGTTGTTGACCATCACAAAGCGTTCGATGCCTTGGAAGTCGTCGATGTTGAGCGACAGATTTTGACAGCCTGGGGTGGTAGCTGTGCCGCCGTTGCCCGGTACGCAGAATACTTGTTTAATCCGCGTAGATTCTAGCAGTTTTTTTGCGATCGCGTGTTCGCGACCTCCGTTTCCCACAACTAAAACTTTCACAGTATCCTCACCTATAAATTGTGTTCCCTGAATGTCTGATTTTCAGTGTTGGCATCTGTCTATCTGCTTTTTGCAGTGCTGTCAATTATGCCATGCTTGGCGCTAGGGAATTGCTAGATGTGGCACTTTTCTGGAGGGGTGGCGTTCGACGGCTGTTTCTCAATGGCTGGGAGCGTGCAATAATTAAAGACTTTAGCCGCCCAATTTTTCTGGGTTCTGCCTCGATTTAATCAGGCAATTAAAACTCTTTTCTGGCTTTTAACTCTGCAATTACTATAATTGATCCGGGGACAAATAGCGATAAGATAGGCAGGTTGACTCTGGGGAATTTTACTCACATGAAATCAAATCAAACCGCTGCGAGTTCGTCTGCCAAATTTAAGCGGGTGGGCGTTGTCGGCGGCGGCCAGCTAGCTTCGATGATGGGGGATGCTGCTAGGGCGCTCGGTATTGAATTGGTAGTACAAACTCCCCATGCTACTGACCCAGCAGTTTCTGTTGCTGCTGATGCTGTTTTGGCTGCTGTTGATGATGTTTTGGCTACGGCTCAATTGGCGGCTGGCTGCGATGTTATTACTTTTGAAAATGAGTTTGTGGATTTGGATGGTTTGCGGTCGCTAGAAGAGCAAGGTGTGTTATTTCAGCCGAGTTTGTCGTCGCTTTCTCCTTTGTTGGATAAGTACGTTCAACGCTGTTATTTACAAGGTTTGGGTTTGCCAACTCCGAGGTTTTGGGAATGGGATTGCAGCGCGGATTTGCCCCCGGAATTGTTTAAGGCGGTGGCGATCGACTTTCCGGCAATTTCTGTTTCTGACAGCGTGCAGATTGCAGGAGACTCGGGTGCTGGATCGATCGACTTTCCCTTTGTCGTCAAAGTTCGCCGCCACGGTTATGACGGCCAAGGTACTTTTATTGTTAAGGATCGGGGGAGTTTTGAGTCAATTCGTGCTACACTCCAAGGTCAGTCTTTGCTAGTGGAAGAGTTTGTGCCGTTCGATCGCGAATTGGCTGTGATTGCGGCTCGATCGGCAAATGGCGAAATTGCGATTTATCCGATCGTCGAAACTCAGCAGCAAAATCAGGTTTGTCATGTGGTGATTGCGCCCGCTGATATTAGTTTAGATGTCAAAACTGAAGCTTGTGCGATCGCCCGCACTCTCCTCAACAGCTTAGAAGCTGTCGGCGTATTCGGCATTGAATTATTTTTAACCGCCGATAATAAGCTGTTAGTCAATGAAATTGCACCCCGCACCCACAACTCGGGACATTTTACCATCAATGCTTGCGAAACTTCACAATTTGAACAGCATTTGCGCGCAGTTTGTCAACTGCCTTTAGGGAATTCCGATTTAAAATGTGCAGGCGCTGTCATGGTAAATTTGCTAGGTTACGAGTCGGCTGAGTCAGATTATTTAGCAAAAAGAAAACAACTGGCACAAATTAGTGGTGCTTTTGTCCATTGGTATGGTAAGAAAGTAGCGCGTCCCGGTCGCAAACTCGGTCACGTTACAGTTGTGATCGACGCGGACTTGGTGGCTCAGGGGCGATCGTCAGCAGAGGATCTCGCTCAAACCGTTGAATCTATCTGGTATGCAAGTTAAATTGCTCGAAGCTTGCCAAAATCTGGTTAGTTGGTATATATTAAATAAAGGTTCTACTGCGACGTTGGTGACTGCCAATAATGTTTTTTTGATCTATAACTCTTAACTCTCGGGAATCAAGATGTTTGGACAGCAGTAAACTGGGCTTGTACCCAGAAACTTTAAGTCCGAGCCAACGGTACCCACCTGGTAAAATACCAGGTCAAAAGCTGAGGTAAGACGGCGTTGCGGGGAACCATTAAAATTTTGATTGAGATAGGCGCTGTGAAATATAGCTAGCCTATTTTTTTTTGAGATAAACGCTTTGATTCATAGTTAGGGCTTGCTGAATATATCGAGCGCATATTACGTGGGCTGGGTTAAGAGAGCGTGCGATCGAGAGTAAAGT
>NZ_JAUBRB010000098.1:0-13510 GCF_036701585.1 Microcoleus sp. POL10_C6
CAAGATAATGGTGACGTATTTGCCATACACCTAGCAGGTTTGGGCTATGTTTGGGCTTGAATTTTGTTCAAGTCCCGCTATAAAAAAACCAATCCGTAAACCTATCCACAGCTTGAGTTCGTGATTCATAATCGCGCGCTGTAGCACAGTCTAGATTGGAACCACCGAGTACCAGGGCTATAGCTAACGCCAACACCCCTAAAAAATGCGATTTTGACTTAATTGAAAGTGATTTAATTAGCACGATTAAACCCAATAACAATTATCAATCTCCCCGATATCGCTGGTGATAAATCTTTTGTTGCCATCCATCTCTAGAACAAGAACTTCCTCCTGTTTTAGGTGCGAGAGTAGATAAGCACCAATAAATTTTTCCATCAAAAATAACGCCTTTTTTGATATATTGTAACTCAGAAAGAGGTTGCCACGGTCGCTCGATATTAGACTCATCATAATATCGATATTGTTTTCCCTTTACCTCTAAACCCTGATCCGTACCTCCCAACCAATAACGACCTTCTTCAATTATGTTTGATGACGATTTTTGTTGATTGCTATTTGTCTTTTTCTCAATCCACCAATTCCTCACAAAACGTTTTGTATTTTCAGCACCTCTTGTCGTAGCGACTATAACTAGCAGTTCTCCTTGTTGATTGATAAACTCAAAACGACAAGGCCCCTCTCCTGTACCAGAACAATCCTTAATCTCTTTATATCCCAAATCAAATAGCTCTTTAACAGAACGATCTCTGAGGTTGGGTTGACTTTGTAAGCTGGGCTGCCACCCTTGTTTAATCAGGATTTGACGCGCATCTTTGTATGGCATACCTTGTTGAAGAGGTATTTTTTTTGGGGCATTTACAGAATTTTCAAGGCTGACTTGAACTTTTTTATTTAAAGCCTCGATTGTTGAATTTTTTTCTGGATTATTCAGGTGATTTTTTTTACTTGTTGTATCGATGTTTGCACTATTTATGCTGGGAAGTTGTTGCTGTGGGGCAGCATCCGCCAAACTTGTATATCCAATGGCGATTAGTCCAAGCAAGGGTGCAATAATTCTGGTTGTAATAACAGTGCGATCGCATATCCAACTTTTCATACTCATCGGTTTAAAACTTTCTTTTTACAGAGTTGTGTAGAAATGACCTCTAGGAGTTATTTTCGGATAAATGCTGCGGTGTAAGGCGATCGAGTCTCACAGTCCACAATTGGAAATATACATTTCGCGTCGAATTGCTGACCATTCACTAATGCCGATCCGATCGCTTTTGGGAATGGGCTGTCCGGTTCGTTGAGGATGGCGGCTATAAAAAATTGTATCTGCAAGTAAATCGTAGGTTTGCTCGTAGGTTTCGCCGTTAATTGTCGTGAATTCCCATCCTGTCTCTTCTGGGGCTGGCCTAAAACAGACTTCTTGTACCGACTTAACTCGTGGATCGATCGCTTCGCGCAATCTCCGCCATTGATTGCTATATTCGCGATCGCCCGCTTGGAGTTTGCGATTGTTTAACTGAGGATTAACCCTGTAGAATAAGAAATCGGTCAATCGATCGACGGCTTGTTCCCGCGATTCGGCTTTGGCTAGATTGGGGCTGCTGAGGACAAGGGCGATCGCCAGAGCACCAACCATTGAAAATCTTGAGACAGACTTAATTAATAACGACTCGATTAGCATACTGATTTGGTGTTAATTCCTACCGCCATCCCAACCATCTGAGCACGGGCACAACTAAATAATGACTCACTCCCAAACAAAGCCCGATCGCACTTCCCAACAAACCAAAAAACACAATTGAGCCCCAAACTTGCAGCCAGCCGAAGGTAACGTTAGACAGTGACAAAATCCCAAAGAAACTCCCCGGAAAAATGTTCCAAGCATTCAGCAACAGAAACATTCCCGTAGAGAAAACAGCCACTACCAAAGCGTGAACTAATTGATGGCTCCGCAAACCCATTCCCACAGTCAAAGAAGCGATCGCAAAAGCTCCCAAAATAACCCCCTCCACACCACTAGAAGCTGTTGCTTCCATCCAGCACAAACCCGCCAACAAATAGCCCTGAGCTCCCATCAATCCAGACAGCCAATACTGTTTTTGCTGGCGAAAACTCCCCGCATCCGTCAAACCGATCGCAGTTCCGAACCCCGCCAACCCAAACAGCAGCACTTCGGGCCCGACAGCGAAAGTCATGTTAGGAATTAATTGCTGCAAACCTTCGTTCAGAAAACTGGCAATTTCCGGGCCAATAGGCGAAGCATAACCCAAAACCAAACCGCCGATCGCCCCCGCACTTCCACCAACCGCACCCAGCACCATTTCCCAGCCCGTATCCAGAGAAGCTACCACGATTTGGGCGATCGCGCCGAACAGCAAAACCGTCAAATTTGCCGTTTTTTGCGCCCCTGTTACCACTACTTGCCGGCAGAATTCTACAATAGCTTGACCCATTGGGGCGATCCTCTTCGAGGGCTTCGCTAACGCGATTTTGCCCTTACTCCTAGCATAAATCTCCTGCAAACGCGCCCGAACATCGCCAGCAGTCGCCGGACGCTGCTGCACATTCGATCGCACCATATCGTCTAACAAATTCGCCAAAGCCGGACTCACAGCTACAATGTGGCGCCACCGCAACTCCCCCGTCATCGGATCTTCAATTTCCGCCGGATACTTCCCCGTCAGCAAATGAATACAAGTCCGCCCCAGGGCATAAAAATCCGTCGCCGGCACCACACCGCCTCCCACAATTTGTTCCGGCGGACTGTACCCGGGCGAAATCAACCGCGTCGAACTCGGAGAATCTTTTCCCGCGGATTCGACACCGCCCATCTGTTTAACTCCCCCAAAGTCGATCGTCACCAATTGCAGTCCGCCCAAACCCTTGCTTAGCAAAACTTGGGGCGATTCCGGGTCTCGCAGCATCAAATTTGAGGGTTTAATGTCGCGGTGAATAATTTGACACCTATGCAACTCCTCTAAAATTTCCACAGCTTGACTCAGCCAACTAAACACCCATTCCTGGGGACATCCTTGAGGGTGCTCGTCGAGAACCTCTTCTAAAGTTTTGCCGTGAATCTTTTCCATTACCAAACAAGGCAGCCGCTTCGCCGCAGGATTTCCATCCCCGCCTGCAAAATTTTGCGTTTGGACGTGAAAATAACCGTCAGGCTCGACTCTAGGGACGCCAGGGTGCCGCAAAAGTGCCAAAACCCAAGCTTCTTGCTCGAACAGTTTCAGGGCTTTCGCGGAAGTTTCGAGCAACACTTTCAGGACGCGCTCGGTTTCAGTTTCTGTGTCCCAAACTGTGAAAATTGCTGCAAAACCCCCGGAACCGAGGCTTTCTAGAGGCACGTAGCGATTTTTTAGCCGCAGCGGAGCCCCGCAACTATGACAAAAATTGTTGCCCCAAGTCTGAGGGTAGGGCCTTGGGCAATCTGGATTGATGCAGTGAACGGCTTTTGAAGGGGGGTGAGGCACAACCAGAGTAAAAATGGGGCTAAATATCCATAGTAGACTTACGCGCTGCTAACGCAGAAACCCGGTTTTCAGCGAGGTTAAATGGCTGTAACGACGGATTTGGTTTGAGAGCACAAGTCCTGTCCATATTATGTGCTATGCTGTCGATTTTTGAGTTGGCGGGCCCAGAGTCACGGGATTTGAGATTTTGGATTTTAGATTGCTACATACTGAATTGTAGTTGAGATCGATCGGGCGATCGATCTTAACTCCCAACCACAACTTTAGGTATTTCTAACTACTTCCCCCTGACCCATTACCCCTTAACAATTCTGATTTTTAAGTATTAAATTCTTTACATAAACCGTATTGATTCCCTGTTCGGCTCGCTGCACAATATATTTCGCTCGCTCGAAATTCCTCCCCACTCTGCGATCCCCAGCCTTTCCTCCTGCATCCTTCGCCCCGGGCTTTTCATAAGATATGTTACAAATATTTGCCTAATGTAAAGGAAAATAAATAATACTTATGATGATTAAAAGAATATTAAAATTTGAGAGTGACACTTTGTTGATATATTTTTAACAGCCTGCGATCGGGCAAAAAAATTAAGCGAATACTAGGAAGCGAGATATGGCTTACGCGCAAACCCAAACTCAATCAAAGGCTGGGTATAAAGCCGGAGTTCAAGACTATAAACTAACGTATTACACGCCGGACTACACGCCGAAAGATACAGATATTTTGGCTGCCTTCCGCGTCACACCGCAGCCGGGAGTTCCCCCAGAAGAAGCAGGCGCTGCTGTGGCTGCTGAATCTTCTACAGGTACATGGACGACTGTTTGGACTGACCTCCTGACCGACCTCGACCGCTACAAAGGTCGCTGCTACGACATCGAACCAGTTCCCGGTGAAGACAACCAATACATCTGCTTCATTGCCTATCCTTTGGATTTGTTTGAAGAAGGTTCCGTCACCAACTTGCTGACCTCTTTGGTCGGTAACGTGTTCGGTTTCAAAGCTCTGCGCGCTCTGCGGTTGGAAGACTTGCGGATTCCCATTGCTTACCTGAAAACCTTCCAAGGCCCTCCTCACGGTATTACCGTTGAGCGGGACAAATTGAACAAGTACGGCCGTCCTTTGCTGGGTTGTACAATTAAGCCCAAATTGGGTCTGTCTGCTAAGAACTACGGCCGTGCCGTTTACGAAGTTCTGCGCGGCGGTTTGGACTTCACCAAAGACGACGAAAACATCAACTCGCAACCGTTCATGCGTTGGCGCGATCGTTTCTTGTTCGTTCAAGAAGCTATTGAAAAAGCCCAAGCAGAAACCGGCGAAGTCAAGGGTCACTACCTCAACGTAACTGCCCCTACCTGCGAAGAAATGATGGAGCGGGCTGAGTTCGCTAAGGAAATCAAAACCCCCATCATCATGCACGACTACCTGACCGGTGGTTTCACTGCAAACACCACCTTGGCTAAATGGTGCCGCCGCAATGGTATTTTGCTGCACATTCACCGCGCCATGCACGCAGTTATCGACCGTCAGAAAAACCACGGTATCCACTTCCGCGTGCTTGCCAAGTGCTTGCGGATGTCCGGCGGCGACCACCTGCACTCCGGTACAGTTGTGGGTAAACTCGAAGGCGAAAAAGGCATCACGATGGGCTTCGTAGACTTGATGCGCGAAGACCACATCGAAGAAGACCGCAGCCGCGGTATTTACTTCACCCAAGATTGGGCCTCCATGCCCGGTGTCATGCCGGTTGCTTCTGGTGGTATCCACATCTGGCACATGCCGGCTTTGGTGGAAATCTTCGGCGACGACTCCTGCTTACAGTTCGGCGGCGGCACCTTGGGCCACCCTTGGGGTAACGCACCTGGTGCAACTGCTAACCGCGTTGCTTTGGAAGCTTGCGTCCAAGCTCGTAACGAAGGCCGCAACTTGATGCGCGAAGGCGGCGACGTGATCCGCGAAGCTTGCAAATGGTCTCCTGAACTCGCTGTTGCTTGCGAACTCTGGAAAGAAATCAAGTTTGAATTCGAGGCAATGGATACCCTTTAAGGATTTTTGGTTTGAGATTTTAGGTTTTAGGTCGCAAACTTGCTGGGAAGTCTTTATCTTTGAAGAAGATTTACAAGTAAGTTTGCATCCAAAATCTAAAATCCAAAATCTAAAATTTGAGGGAGCTGGGGTCAAAAATGGATCTCAAACAAGTTGCGAAAGACACCGCTAAGGTGCTGGCAAGTTACCTAACCTATCAATCCGTGCGGATGGTGGTCGCTCAGTTGAGCGAAACCAATCCTCCTCTGGCAATCTGGTTGAATGATTTTTCCACTAAGGGCAAAATCCAAGATGGAGAAGCTTACATTCAAGAGTTGCTTTTGGAAAATCAAGATTTAGGATTTCGGATCATGACTGTGCGAGAGTATCTGGCTCACGATGTGACAGAATATTTGCCAGAAATGGTTTGTACTGGCATTCAACAGGCGAATATGGAACACAGACGCCAGCATTTAGAGCGAACTACGCAACTTAATTGGTCTGTTTCTAGCAGTAATCCTGAAACATCAATAGATTCTGAACCGAATCTGGATAATTTGTCGAGTTAATCGATCGACAAGTGCGATCGAACACACACCTTAGAGATACAAAAAATGAAGACTTTACCTAAAGAGCGTCGTTACGAAACTCTGTCCTATTTGCCCCCGCTGACAGACGCGCAAATTGCCAAGCAACTCCAGTACATCCTGGATCAAGGCTACATTCCCGGCGTAGAATTCAACGAAACCTCTGCCGCTGAAATGCGCTACTGGACTCTGTGGAAGTTGCCTTTGTTTGGTGCTCGCAGCGTCCAAGAAATCATGGCAGAAGTTCAAGCTTGCCGTCAAGAAAATCCTAGCTGCTACATCCGCGTCATGGGTTTTGACAACGTGAAGCAATGCCAAGTGCTCAGCTTCATCGTGCACAAGCCTAACACCAGAGGCTACTAAAAAGTATTGGCTGGCTAATCTAACTTTTAGGTTAACAGTCATTGCAGATTGGAGGCGGGGAATTTTCTCTGCCTCTTTTTTTATAGCTTACAAATAGCTTTTAAAACTTGCAGCAACAAAATTGAAGGTTCGGGCTCCATCAGGTTTAGCAAAGGCAATAGCTGATAGGTTGGGTTATTGCCCCCCTGAATATTGACGAACTGATAGTGCATTCCGTTTGTTGTCAAGCCCCAGATTGTGTCTTGATACTTTAAATTTTGATAAGCATAGGTTAGCAATTGGGATAAACCCATCAATGCGTTGATTCCAGAATTTTTACTTTCAATCACCAAAACCCAAAAATATGTATCGCTTCTGATAGGTTTTATCCTGTTGACAGCTAAGATATCAAACCGTCCTTTAATGATAGTATCTTCATCTTCAATGCTAATTTCGGCGATGTCTTGTTCTAAACTAATTTTAATCGGGCGACGGTAGAAGCCAGCCAATCGCATTAGGGGAAAGGTAGTCAGAGCTTTTACCAGTCCTTCAGAAACTCGATCCGTTGAAATGTAGTCATCGAAATCATCCCTAATTTGTATAAGTTCCTGCTGTTCGTGTTCTGTGATATCTTCAAGGGATAACAGAGAGGTAAATGAGTTCGTGTACTGCTTTTGAAAGCCGAACAGACGGTGTACTTCTGATAACGTTAGGTGTTTGGCATTAATAGTTGTCGTCATATTTTAATAGTTATTTAATTTTTAGTTATAATTATAACATAGACATTGCGGTAGTCCACTTGCACCATTCTTAGGAACAGGCAAGATGCCTGTTCCACAACATATCAAGTTTCTTGTGGGGTATGCCGGAGAGCCGGCCCATATTCTTAGGAACAGGCAAGATGCCTGTTCCACGACATATTAAATTTTTTGTGGGGCGGGCATCTTGCCGCCCATGAAAGTGACAAATGGGATAACTGCGAACCTAATCTATCCTTTCCATCACAATTCCATCAACTATTTCATAACCCCAATTAGAGTTGCGATTTGCCAACTGATCGGCCATATCGCATTCGCCTAAATTGCATAGTTCAACTAACTTTTGATATCCTTCATCTCTTTCTCGCTGCAACCTTTCCTGCCGCAGTTTTTCTCTCTTTTCCTCAGAAGGATTTGGTCGCTCTTCTCCCAGCGGATTGATATCGCTAATTCGTTTCATATCAGCCTCATTAAAAAGGGATTGATTCGACTATTTCACCGTCAACTATTTCGTAACCCCAGTCTGGATTTGCAGCGATTTGTTTTTCAACTATACTTCGCCCCAGAGGAGTTTTGTAAGCTTTTTGCAAAGAGGAAATACTGGGGATTTCGGCGGCGGTTGGTGGCTCTTTTTGTTCGAGTTTTGGCGGTTCACCAATTGTTTCAGATGTGGATTGATTTAAGGCCGATTGAGGCGCGATCGCCCCTAACTTCCGCATAACGCTATCCTTGGTGATTTGCGGTTTTTCGTTGAAGGAAGACGGCAGATATGGTGTGTCAACGCCCTGCTGTTTTGCTTTGAGTGCATCATCGGCAAGGCGATCGCACTTTCGCAAAAATCCCTCCCACAAATCTTTGCCCAAAACCGGGTTTCTCAAATCAGCACGGGCTTTAGAGACTGCTGCTTCTAGCGGTTCGCCTTTGTGCACGTAATACTGAATTCGCTCCTCTTCAAAGGCAGGATAAGGCACTTCCGGCTCGATTTCCCAATCTCGCTTAACTTTCTGACTTTCTCCTAAAGGGATTCCGGCGATAAATTCCTCCCAAAAAGTCGAGGTTAAGCCTTTTGTCATGCTGTCAATAATTTTAAATGCCCATCCCGAAGGATTGCCAAATCCTAAGCTGCGCTCTTGAGCATAGGCTTCTAAAGATCGCTGAAAATTGTGAAGTTGTTCTTGGGAATTCCAAGGGCCGCTAAATCGGTAATGAGGCGTGACAGCAACGGCTATTTGCTGGCGGGGTTGCCCGAAATATTTGTCGGTTTTAACTACATGATTTGGGGGTGATGTTTTGGGGAAGATTTCTACAGCGTGATTGTCACTTTCGCGGCTTATCGGTGTTATAATATCGTGCGGATTCTGTGTCCAAAAGTTATTGAGTTTTTCCTCGAAAGCATCAATGTCCGCCCAGAGTTCTAGGGTGTCCGTGTTGGGATTTGTTAATTTTTCTTTCAGGAGCGATCGCACTTTGAGCTGCTTTCTCGCTAATTCCTGTTCTTCCTGATTTAAACCCGTTGCTTTTTCTATTTCTGCGCTGTTAGTTTTCACCCATTCGCCGGAGTTGGACTGTTGTGATTGCCATTGCAATAATTGGCAAAGAAAAATACTCGCCACGACTCCGCCGGTAATTGTCGCGAGTTTGGGATAGTAGATGGCGGGATTTCCGAGATTTCCTAAAAATATTCCTATTTTCATTTTGTATATTCCTAAGTCCCGTAATAGTTGGGTGCGGCGAAGAGCATCTTACCTCGACTAAACTAGCATTGAGAAACTTAAGATTTTCTTTAAGCTTCTGTCTATTCCTGACTGAATGGAGTTTCTAGAGTCAAAACGGGGATCGCTTATTCGATCGCCTGATTGACAGGACTGACTTAAACGTAATAATAAATTATTTACTGTACAGATCCTGCCAAAATGAATCCAGAACGCCAAGAAGCTTATTTGAACTTAATCGAGCGAGTGCTTACCTGTCCCAACGGCCAAGAACCAGAAGTTTTGAGTTCCTGTTCCCATTTAATTGATGCGGGATTTGTGCAAATGCTAATCCAGATATCGGCTTCAATGGCCCGCGAAGGTGACGAAGATACTGCTAATTTTTTAGTACAACTTGCTCGTTTGCTGGGGAAATCTTTGGGTTTGTCGCCGGATTTGATGCTGGCTGGGTACAGTAGTGGACAGGGGTAGAGAAAAAGTGCGATCGCCTCGTTGTATCATGTTTTGAGAAATGAGGGCGATTCCCTACCCTTCGGGATAGCTTTGCTTCACCTAATTTTTAAATGCAGCTATGGCTTTACAGTTTATATTCGAGAGGCTCGCAAAACTCATTCACCCCAGTTTTAAATACATAAATAATCACCGAAGTCACCAAAATATCAGGGCAAATTTTTGCGGCAACTAAATCTCTAAATGCTGCATTCAATTGTCCGTTTGTCAACTCTTCCTTAACCTCTGATTTGCAGATAGCAACGCGGCATCTTTTGGCCAATCCGTCTAACCAATTTTCTGATATATTCGGTTCTTGTCCCGCTTGAATTGCTAGAGATATCGCTGCATCTTCGATGTTGCCTTCGCAATCTTCGATTGCGTCTAGGGCTTTTAGGGCTTCGGGATATTCCGCTAATTGCGAGCGAAATTGGGCAATTTGTTGTGAGGTAATAATCACCATATTATTTTCCTGTGTTCTCTGTTGGCGGGATAAGTTTAGCAATTAAAGTTGCTATTATAGCATTTTTTGATGGAGGTGGGAATTGGGCGATCGAACTTAATTACATTTTCAAATAATATTTTGCACTTCGCAAGAGTCGGGCTGGGGCTTAATCCCTCGTATTAAAGCTTAAGTCCGGGCTATGAGGAGTGATGTTAAAATTGACCAAATGCGGCGCTAAAATAGGTTGACAGGACTCATATTTATAGAGAGTTAGGAAAAATGACAATCGTTACTTTAAACTTAGATACTGTCGAACTAACCGATGAACAGTTTTACCGTTTATGCCAGATGAATAGAGATTGGCAATTTGAACGGACACCTAAAGGAGAAATCATTATTATGTCACCCGCAGGCGGAGTTAGCGGCAATCGAAAAGCCTATTTAATTACAGATTTGGGCTTGTGGAACCGTAAAACGCAGCTAGGGAGAGTGTTTAGTTCTTCTACACTTTTTCGCTTGCCTAATAATGGCTATCGAGCTCCAGACGTGGCTTGGGTTAGCTTAGAAAGATGGTCTGCTTTAACAGCAGAAGAACAAGAGAAATTTCCGCCAATCTGTCCTGATTTTGCCATTGAATTGCGATCGCCCCCAGATCCGCTGCGGCCGCTTCAGGAGAAAATGCAGGAGTATCTAAACAGTGGTTTACGCTTGGGTTGGTTAATTAATCCTCTAGACGAAAAAGTGGAGATTTATCGCCCTTCTCGCGAAGTAGAGGTTGTACAATTTCCTGTAAGTTTATCGGGAGAAGATGTCTTGCCCGGATTTGTGCTTAATTTGCCCATGATTTGATATTGCATCAAACTTTTTCTGTTTCCAACTGTATTTTCTTCGGACAAATATCATCATCGTACCAACCCGTCAAAGCCACCGCCAAAGCATCCGCCGCATCGTCCGGTTTCGGAATATAAGTTAACTCTAACTCCCGCGCCACGGCCTCTTGCACTTCAGATTTATCCGCATTACCGCGGCCGGTCAAAGCTTGCTTAATTTGAGCCGGCGTAAACTCGAACAGCGGCACTCCACACTGCGCCAATACTAGCGTCAAAACGCCACGCGCTTGGGCTACAAGTATGGTATTTCCCATCTTGTAAAAGAACAGTTTTTCGGCAATTGCTATATCAGGTTTAATCTGTTCAATTACCTCGTGCAAATCGTCGTAAATTGTTTTCAAGCGCTGTCCCATTTCCTGTTTTGGCGTTGTTTGTATGACGCCGCAATCAATCATGGAAACGCTATTTTTATCTTGTTTGCCCGGTACAATTTGACAGCAAATTGCCCCGTAGCCGAGATTTGCTAAGCCGGGATCTAATCCTAAAATTCGTTTTTCCATTGCCAGAATTAGTAATTGGAACTGGGAAGGAGGCATTAAAAATTTGGGAAATGTTTCCTCACTACCAATTACCAATTACCAATTATTAATTACCCCTCAGTTGTTTCTAGGCCGAATACCCGATCGAACACTTTAGTTACTTTATACCCCGAATCTATTGATTCTAGCGGGTCTTTCCGCAACCGGTGCCGCAAACACAGAGTCATCACCCGGCGAATATCGTCCACAGTCACCTCCGTGCGACATTCCAAAGCCGTGAAAGCTTTCGCAGCCCGATTCGTCACCAAATCGCCCCGCAGCCCGTCTACGTCCAATTCCGCGCAAACTTGGGAGATTTTTACCCGCAACTCTCGATCGATAGTTACCGATTTCAACCTTTCCTGGGCTTCCACCAACTTCTGCTGCATATCATCTTGTTCGTGCTGATATTTCGCGAGAAACTCCGGCGGATTTTGGTCAAAACTCGATCGCTGTTCGACAATTTCCACTCTTAAATTCGGGTCTTTTACAGTCCGAATTTCTGCGTGCATCCCGAATCTGTCGAGCAACTGCGGCCGCAATTCTCCTTCTTCTGGATTCCCGGAACCGATGAGAATAAACTTAGCCGGGTGGCGGATCGAAATTCCTTCTCTTTCCACAGTATTCCAACCGCTGGCGGCCGAGTCGAGCAAAACATCGACTAAATGATCGTCGAGCAAATTAACTTCATCAACGTAAAGAATGCCACGGTTAGCTTTAGCTAAAAGACCGGGTTCAAAAGCTTTAACACCTTCCGACAAAGCTTTTTCGATGTCGATCGTACCGCAAACTCGGTCTTCGGTAGCGCCCAAAGGCAAGTCTACCATTTGGACTTTTTTGCGGGCGATTTTAATCTCCGTTTGAGACATAGTGCGATCGCGCACCTCATCACTCATCAAATCTGGATCAGTGGGATGACTGTTAAAAGGATCGTCAGCCACCACCTCAATTTCCGGCAGCAAATCAGTGAGGGCGCGGATTGTGGTAGATTTGCCAGTACCTCGATCGCCCATAATCATCACCCCGCCAATTTTGGGATCGATGACATTCAACAGCAGCGCCAGTTTCATCTCCTCCTGGCCAACAATTGCAGTGAAGGGAAAAACAGCGCGGCGGGCTGCGGTAGCGGTAACGGTTGGTAGAGCGCCCGCATTTAGGGTATTGCTGACTTCGGCAGTAGGACTCACAGGATAACTCAAAATATAATAATTGCTTGTTTATTGTAGGGGATAAGGGATTGTCTGGAGCGATTCCCTACCGCAACGGGCCCGCACGCGCGTTCGGGATAGCTTCGCACGCGCGTAGTTTTAGGATGCCCACAGAGCACTGATCCCCTTCAACAGGATAACGAGTACGAGTGTTTATTTAAAAAAAGTTTTAATCAACTTGGCACATCCGGCACTGTGCAGCAATTTTTATGGACGATCGCACGGCCCAGAACGATCGGCGCGATGGGACAATATTGATGAGATCCCGTCAAATTATCCCAAACATGAATAATTGGCCGAAATTCCTCCCCGATCCTACATCGTGCGCCAGAGGGTTTGCCTTAAGCATTAGCTTTTGGCTGATTGTTTCTTTACTGTGGCCCAATGCTTACTACTATTCCTACGGATTTAGAAGGACGTACTGGTACACCATCAGGAACTCTGACTGGGAATCTCCGATCGTACTTGCTTGGTTGTGCCAAATCTGGTTATTTGCTTTCTATCACTGGGGGTTAACCAAGTTTGCAGAGTGGGTGGAAATTCGCCGACACAATCAGCAACCGCCGACTGTATCGGCTTGGAAGCACTGGCGGGAAGGCGTTATAGCATTTCTCACACTGCCAGCAGCAATCGTGATGGGAATTCCGCCGACAGCCCTTTTTATGCTGCCGATCAGAAGCTCTTCGGGCGCGCTGATTGCTTTAATTCTAGGAACTGCGATCGCATCTGCTTACCTGTATCACTTCCGCTTTGCAAAGCTGCTTAAAATTATTCTTAAATTCTTATGGATTTTCTATGCAGACCTTCTAAAGATACTTGAACTTTTGTTAGTTCCAGTATTAACTGGTACTCCGTTTTTTCTGCTAACTGTTGCGACGGCCGAAATAGTGCCAATACAGCTACTGCCACTGACAACCTTTCTGTTAGTTATTTGCGTACTGCTAAGCGGGATAGTGGGATATGCAGCTTTGCAGTATTGGTCAGCGCATTAAGTAGGGCTTGCTGAATATATCGATGGCACTTGACGTAGCCTGGGTTATGCGCTCGCGAGAGCGAGGGTAAAGTG
>NZ_JAUBRB010000128.1:0-2711 GCF_036701585.1 Microcoleus sp. POL10_C6
TTAGGAGTTGGGATTCAATTAAATCTCAGCAAAACTTTTCATTATATCATAAAATTATTTTGCAAGAGATCTAATGTTGTCAAAAATGCCCTCATCAAAGACGGATGGAGAATTACCCACGATCCCTTGAGATTAAAATGGGGAATTAAAGATATGTACGTCGATTTGGGCGCAGAGCGGATTTTAAGTGCTGAGAAGGCTGGACAAAAGATAGCTGTAGAAGTCAAAAGTTTTGTGGGCGCATCAGACATGAATGACCTGGAGAATGCGCTGGGTCAATATTTAGTTTACCGTTCTGTTATCGCTAGAACTGAACCAGATCGAAAGCTCTATCTAGCTATTACACAATCAGTTTTTAGTGAACTATTGTCTGAACCACTCGGTCAAATTATTAGAGCAGATTATCAAGTATGTTTAATCGTTTTTTCTGAAAAAAATGAGGAGATAGTACAATGGGAACCTTAGAAAATTATCGTCGCATTATCAAAAAAATTCTGACTGAATATGCTCAAATACCTTATGCTTATGGAGATATTCAGATCGAAACGGTTTTTGATAGCGATTCCGACCGTTATTTGCTAATGATATTGGGACGTGAAAACGATATCAGAGTTCACGGATGTTTAGTTCATGTTGATATTATTGAGGGAAAAATTTGGATTCAAAGAGATGGAACTGAACAGGGAATTGCCAATGAGTTAGTAGCGGGGGGAATCCCCAAAGAACAGATTGTTTTGGGATTTCGTTCTCCCAATATTCGGCAGTACACGGGATTTGCTGTCAGTTAAATAGTAGTTTTGGGAGCATGGTAGGCTAGATCGATATTGCCATAGGGGAAAGATTGGGTCGATCGCACTTACTCTGACAGTGTTATTCTAGACCAGGAAGATAGAGAATGGCAAGAATTAGAGGCAGGAGATGCAATTGACTGCTAAAGTAGAGTATGAGTAGTTACTTATTAAGGGCGATCGCAGTAGCTCGATCGATTAACCAGCCACTATCGGAGTGTTTGATTTATGCTAATTGAGAAGATCGTTCAAGAACTACAAGACATTCCCGAAGACAAACTTGCAGAAATCTATGACTTGATTCACTACTTTCGCCTCGGATTAGGACGAGAACAGCCACAGCCTCGCACGCCTGGTTTACTGACAGGAAAACTCGGTGATGCTTTTTTTGAGCCCCTACCAGAAGAGGAACTCGAACAATGGGAATAAGCTATCTCATTGACACCCATATCCTGTTGTGGTGGCTTTTTGACGACCCCAAACTCAATGCCCAATGCCGCGACATCATTCGCAACCCGGATTTTAATATCATTGTCAGCACTGTTTCAGCCTGGGAAATAGCCACCAAATATCGCATCGGTAAACTTCCCGAAGCCAAACAGATTGTTGGGGAATATTCGCAAATCCTCCACCGATCGCAATTTATCGAACTAGCTATAACTTCAGCCCATGCCCTTCGCGCTGGCAGCCTGCCTATTCCCCACCGCGATCCGTTTGACCGGATGATTATGGCACAAGCTGAACTCGAAAATTTACCAGTTATTACTTACGATACAGCTTTTCATACGGGACTGATTGAAGTTATTCCCGCCGCCGAATCAAGATCGTGAGCATGGAAATGGCGATTCCCTTCGGGATAGCTTCGCTTCACGCACTTTTTAGCGATCGCAGACGAAAGAGAGTTAATGGGGATGGGATAAGGGCGATCGCACTTTGGGAAAGGAAGGGCGATCGCTCTTGCTGTGACAGTGCTATCCTAGATAAGAGAGCGATCGGAATAGGGAGGAAAAAATATTGTCAACTATCACCGATATAGGAACTCTAATTAGCCGTCAGCCTGACATACATGGTGGCTGTCCAATTATTGCCGGAACGGGTGTTACAGTCCGGCGCATTGCTATTTGGTACAAGCAAAGTTTGAGTGCAGAAGAAATTGCCGATCGCATCGGGCATTTAACTCTCACCCAAGTCTATGCAGCTTTGACTTATTACCATGCTAACCGAGAGGAAATTGATGCTGATATTGCAGCGGAAGCAGCAGAGGGCGATCGAATAGAAGCATTGAATTCTCAGCGTAAGATTCAAAAGCAGCCGACGGATATAGCTTTGGAAATACCAACAGTAGCACATTATCCCAGTCGCCGAGAATTTATGAAATTACCGCTGGAAGAGAGGGGAAGGATTTTAGAAAGACAAGCTGAGGCAATGTTGCAACATTACCGGGAAGATAGAGAATGGCAAGAATTAGAAGCAGGAGATTTAATTGACTACTAACTCTCCTTCTTCTAAACGGGGTGATATTTGGTTGGCTAATTTTGACCCAACACTGGGAGCCGAAATAAAAAAAATTCGTCCGGCTGTAGTGGTAAGTTCTGATAATGTTGGTAAGTTACCAGTGAAACTGGCTGCACCTATCACAGATTGGAAAGAATATTATGCTGGTAATATCTGGCACGTTAAGATTGAGCCAGATATTGCTAATGGTTTAACGAAAGTTTCGGCAGTAGATGTGTTGCAATTGCGGGGTATGGATGTACAAAGATTCATTCGTAAAATAGGAGAACTTTCGACTACTGATATGGAGGAAATTGCGAGGGCGATTGTGGCTGTAGTAGAGTATCAGTAGTTAGGGTTTGCTGAATAATCGATCGCAAACTAAGAACAGGAGCTCACGATATATTCAAGCAGAGTTAAATATAAGTT
>NZ_JAUBRB010000099.1:0-12651 GCF_036701585.1 Microcoleus sp. POL10_C6
AGATTGCACTCACTTTTTTCACTTCTCTATTTTATTGCGATCGCATTCCTCTTTAAAAACTGTCCGGAGTATTGATTGGCGATATGGTGAAAATATTACTCGAAGAACTTGAAATTGATCGAGAATGTTTTGGTTCGACGACTTTTAAGCGAAAAAGTATGTTACAAGGAATTGAACCTGACAACTGCTTTTACATTCAGAATTACGCTCTAATGATTGGCAAAAAGCGGATAGACTTAACTGTCGATCCGCCGCCTGACTTAGCAATTGAAGTCGATCTAACTTCCAAAACTCAACTCGATGCTTACGAAGCTCTGGGAGTACCGGAAATATGGCGCTATGAAAATAAGAAGCTTCTGATTAATGTGCTTCAAGATGGGAAATATGTTGAATCGGAAATTAGTCAGATTTTTCCCAATCTGCCAATTATTGAAGCTATTTCTCAATATTGCGAACAAAGCCAAACAGTGGGCACGAGTCAAACTCTCAGATTGTTTCGGAAGTGGGTTAAAGACCAAATACAAAAGTGATATGAAATCCCTATTCCCCGCACTGGCTGTCAGAAATCCGGCTTATTTACGATAGCCAAAAAGCCAAGTTTATGACAGCAAGCCTCTTAATTCCGTTGTATTTTTAATTTCGCTTTTGGGAAATAGAGAGAGAGTAAGGGTGTTGACCTTGAGCTCGATCGCCCACAAAAATAACATAAGTCCCCTTGTCCCCATAACCGGAAAATTCTACATTCCCCGCAGCAGCATTCGCCGGCAGGACGCAGAAACGCCCCCTCGGCCCCTGAATCATCAAACTCGGAGCTCCAGCGGTTTGTACTGCAATCCGCCAGTAAGGCAAATCCTGCGTTACTTCAATGACGTGGTTCGGCCCTTGAGAGACAAAACCGCAGTCGCCACTATTGTTCGGGCCGCCGGAAACTCCAGAAACTCCCAGCGGTTCGGGAAATCCGGGAGCAATTTGTAGCGGTTGGCTCCGAACAGCACCCGCATCCGCTAAAATCATTGCCAAGGCTAGGGTCACGATCGAGCTAAACCACAGTTTGCCGCGATCGCCCAGATAATGGATCTTCATGTTTCCTCACACAATGGCATTTGGTTCTAGTTCTTTGACGGTAGGGGATAATGGCGGTTCCAAACCCATTAATCTAAAATAACTTCGGAATTTTTTTATGAATCCTCAAAATAATTTCAATTGGCAGCAAGCGTTCGGAGAACTAAAAGCTAAAGTAGAACGATCGCCACTCATCACACAAAATCCAGACAGCTATCAAGCCGTCGGAACCTTCTACAATCAATTACTGGACAAGTTTCAAAGACTCCCCAAACCGGGGCAGGTGGCAGCCTTTGCCGTCGGAGCGATAATTGTCCTGACAGTCTTCAATAGCGTCGTACAGCTAATTTCAGCGCTGATGACTCTTGCCGTTCTCGGAGTGCTAATCTACATAGCGTATAAATTGGCAATTTCCCCCCAGTCCTCAAATACTAACGACAAATAATAGGAATTTCTAAATATGGCTAACCCCACCGCGCCCAGCGGCATCAATCAACCCGATCCGTCTTGGCAAACACAATCCAAGCAAATGCCACTGCTGGTTCGCAGGTGCGGCGCTTGGGCAGTGGAAATTTCGTTAATAGCGGCCAGCGCCCTCGTTCCCTTCAGTATCGGGGCATTGGTCAACAAGGAAACTGAAACCGTGCCGCTCAATTCCTCTGTAGCAGCAGCATCCGAAACCGTCGCCCGTACCTTGGGCATACCCGTGCGCGATCGCAGCCCTAGAGTCGCACCCCTAACTAATCTATTCTGGTCAGGGGCGCTGCTGGCACCGGCAGTTTTAGCGGGGTGGCAACTGTTTTTGCTCGCCAGAACCGGTCAAACTATCCCCAAACGCTGGTTCGGGGTCAAAGTTGTCACAGCGTCGGGTACTCCTCCGGGTTTTGGGCCAGTGCTAATTCGCGAAAGTTTGGGGCGCTGGGGAGTGCCTCTGGGCGTCGCTTACGGCATTTGGCGCTTGAGCGGTGCGTTTCCTGATTTGCTGATTTTAGGGGGGTTGAGCGGCTTGGCAGTGCTCGCAGACGGCGCTTTTGCATTGCGCTACAAACGCCAATCCGGACACGATCGCCTCGCGAATACTTTGGTCGTCAACGCTCGATCGCATCAACTGTCTGACACTCCTGTCAAGAGTCCAGATTGGACTGAGGAAGACGCGCAGATTGCGGCTTTGGTTGTGACTCCACAAAGCGGCCTGAAAGCAAATGCCAGTTTGTGGAATTGGATGCGCCAACACCCAGGCACAACTTTAGTGATAGTTACCGTCGGCAGCGCGGGATTGATTTTAACTTTGTTTGTCGGCACTCTCATCTACACTCAAAGTCAAGCAAATATGCGGGATTCCCGGCAGCGGAACGACGAATTATTTGTAGCTTTAGTTAGCAAATTGTCTCCCACATCGGCTAGCGGGGCATCGGGCAGACGATCGGCTATTTTGGCTTTGGGGGCCGTGGAAGACTCCCGCGCCGTACCGCTGCTAGCGGATTTGCTCGCTCAAGAAGACAACCGCGCCATGTTGGACGCGATCCAGCAAGCTTTAGTCAGTAGCGGGCCGAAAGCTTTGCCTGACTTGCAGCGGTTGAATCAGGCCCTCAGCAACGACCTCGATTCCCTGCGCTTTGGTGGCAAGGCCCCGGAACGCGAGTTAGCGGCCGCCCGCCTGCGAACAGTACAAAGGGCGATCGGCAAAATTCTCACAGTGTATAGCAGCCAGCTCAACGGCGCGGATCTCAGCCGCACGGATTTAGCTCAAAGTCCTGCCGGCCCGTCTCAGTTTACTTTAGTTTTAAACAAAGTTGACTTGTCGGGAATTAAGTTGAGAAATGCCAATTTAACCAATGCCAGCTTGCAGGGATCTCGCTTTTACGGCACCGGCGAAGACAGGCGTCCGGGTACATTTGACGATTGGATTTCTGACTTGAGCGGCGCTAATTTGGAAGGAGTAAATTTGGTCGGGGCGTCTTTGAACAGTGCTGTAATGAACCGCACTACTTTTGTGCGTGCTGTCATGAACAAAGCTAATTTGTCAAACGGCAATTTGAATTCAGCTAATTTCAGCAGTGCTATTTTAATTGGAGCAAATTTACAGGAAGCACTGTTAAAAAATGCAAGTTTTACCGGGGCAGATATAGGAAGCGCGAATTTGTCGCGAGCGGATTTGTCAGGCGCGCGTTTGGCCAAAGTGAAGGCTCAAGGCGCTCAGTTGTCCTTGACAAATTTGTCTAAATCGGAATGGCAAGGTGCTGATTTGTCCGGTGCTGATTTGAGCGGCGCCAACTTACAAAAGGCCGATTTGACTTCGACTAAACTCGCCAACGTGAATTTAAAAGATGCTCAGTTGCAAGATGCGAATTTTCGGAATGCGGAGGTGAGTTCGGTTGATTTTAGGGGCGCGAATTTAGCGAGAGCCGATTTTAAAGGCGCTGTGTTTCTGGGGAAGGCAGCTTCGGATCAATTTATTCAAAATCCGACTGGTAGTAAATCCGGTCGATTCCTAGGAGTTGATTTTGCGGAGGCTAAAAATTTAGATAAAAGTCAAATTGCTTACATTTGTTTGCAGGGGGGGATTCATCCGAAGTGCCCGCAGAAAAAGTAAGGATTGGTTGTTAACGAGTAGGCTAATACAGTTGAGCATTTAAATTGTATATTCAGGGCGGGTGGGACACCCCAAAAAAGTTTGATTATTTTTTGACATACAATTTAAATGCCACAACAGCTTAGTCAACAGTCAACAATCATGAGGACTGCAACCGGAATTTATATTACGCAATAGCATCGGAACTGGCAAGAGTCTCGAATTGCGCCAATAGCATTGCCTCACCATTATTTGGAGTTCCAAAAATTTTAGGTAACTGACCTGTTTCAGCGAGAACTTGTCTCACTTCTCGGTTAGATACATCGGCTAGATTTTTGTTATTTAGAATGGCATTAACCGCAGCGATACCCACACCTTGACCAACTGCGGCGTTGAATTCCACAATTCTGCCGACAGAACAGGCAAATCCTTCAAATCCAGAACACGGACTGACCACTGCCAGGTTAGGAACGTTTTTAATTAATGCGTGGCGGATGCCAACATTAAAGATAGGGTGTTTAAAACTCAGACTTTTAAACCATCCTAGATGAGTTGCTTTATCGCGAATACCCGGGATGCCCCCCCGTACATCAAAATGATAGCTAAATGTTGCCAGGGCTTCATTAGCAGGTACGCCACCTAACAGCATTTGTGCGCCAGTTAAAGGTTCTACAACTCCCGTCACATTGCCAGCGTGTCTGATATAAAGTTCTGAGGAATAAGTAATAGAAGTAGCCCCCAAACTCCTCAGCCAAGTTGTAATAAATAACATCTCTTTTTGCATATTAGCCGTGGGTTTGCTCCCGCTTCTAGCTAAGGCTTCTGCTTCGCTGGCGGTGACTGCAAATAACAGCGCATTCCACGAAAGTCTATCATTTGGAAGTATGGCTATATTTCCCTCATCTAGAATTATGCCGGTTTCAGGAAAAGATAGTTTTCTTCCTCTAAAGGAGTGGTAAGCTACAGATAGAGCTGGCGAGCGAACATCGATGTAATCGTTACCCGCCCACAGAGTTTTGAGATTGCCTTTAGTGTCGGTCATTTCCCGCCGGAGTTGTTCTGCTAGTTGGGCATCCTTGTCGGCAGCGTACAGCAAAAATTTTTGACTCTCTGCATCGGCCCGGTTGGTAAAGCGTTTTAGATAAATGTAATCGAATTCTTTCAGTGCTCTTGCACTGAGTCCTTGGGTTTCAAAAACGAGGGTGACTGGAAGTTCTGAATTAGGCAGACCAAATGTTTCAAATCCCTTCAGCTTTCTCACACCGGCAGCTTGAGCTAATTCGGCATTGACAGTGGCATCAATAAATTGCTTGCCGGCATAAACTAAACCTTGAGAGGTGGTTATACTGGCAATTTTTTGGCCTTCTTTAGTAACTGATTTAATTTCTACTTTGCTGAGGAGATCTGCCCCAGCTTGTACCAGCATTTCTTTCAGCGCTGCACTGGCTTTGCGGGGGTCAAGTGCAATTGCCTTAACGCCGGATTTTTGTAAAAATTCTTTATAGATTGTCGCCGGTGAACCAAAGGTATCTAACTTTAAAGATTGTTGAAGTTCTTCACTAATCTGACTTCTATCTAAATAAGCAAGGCCACCTCGTACCAAATGCCCGCCAATTCCTTCTTGCAAGCTTGCTTTCGACATCAGTAGAATTCGCGGATAACGCTTTGTGCGGCGAAGATATTCTCTGGAGGCCGAGATAACAGCTAGAACTCCTGGAACTTCATCACCAAAACAGATGATATCGTAAGAACGCAGATTCATGACCATTATTTAACAACCTCTCCTAATTTTCATGTTTTCGAGCTGGATCTCAATGTTTGCCGTCCAACTCTCTGTTTTTCCCAAATCTAGCTCGATCTTTCCTGATTTTTGCGATAAATATTCACACATTTCTGGACGCAGCAACCGGGTTTTTTCCAGAAAATCCTCTGTTGAGGACGATCGATCTCGGTTGAAAAACCCGGTTTCTGAGCGTCTAGAGTCGGTCAGTCTGGTACTCTTGATTGCCATCAGCCCAGATTATCAGGATCTATCCCCAACTCCCGCAATCGCTGAGCTAGTCGATCGGCGCGCTGGGCTTCCTGTTGGGCGCGCTGCGTGGATTCTTTCACCTGTTCTTCAGGAGTCAGATAACGTTTTCCATCGGCATCATACCAATACAACCACTCCCTTGTCACCCCAGAATAACTTCCCCTTTCACAACCAATCCCCAAACCAATTTCTGGCATCCAAACTGGATTTCCTGGCTGTAATTCATACTTTCCATTGACTAACTTGTGTACTTCTAAACGGGGTTTACGACGGCGGCGGGAAGAATAAATGACGTAATAAAGTACGCCTAAAGCTTGATATTCCTCCAACTTTGTGCTGTATTCCTTGCGATAAGTTGGAGAAACTACTTCTAGCACAAAAGTAGGCAGAACATTTTCATCCCACAGCACGTAACTGGGACGCAATTCTTCGTCGTAAAATCTTTCTACTCCTAAACTTAAGAAAGCATCTGGGACAATGGGCGGTTCGTCAGGGTGATGATAAATACCCATATCTATGCCAAAAAACCAGTCCATGCGTTCTGACCAAACTATGAGCAATATTGCTTTTAACAACCCTGGTATTAGCTCTTGCAGTTCGTTATCCACAGGCGTTTCATCCGAGTCTGGTAGTTCATCGGCGGAGGGCAAGTTCCTCGGCAAGTTGTACTGTAACATTGCGGCTTTCCTCAAAACTCACTAATATTATACCGTTGATTTGTTGAGCGATAGTATTTATTGAACGAACCGCGAAGACGCAAAGGAAAAGAAGAGAATATGATAGGTAATTTTGACTGAGTTAATCTGAATGAATTTTTGTAAAATATTTGCTGAGACTTACACGATCGACTAAACTATGTCTAACCAGTCGGTTCTAATGGGGAGCAGCCGTTAGAGGAAACGGGGAAAGTTCGGTGCAAGTCCGGCGCTGTCCCGCAACTGTAATGAGAGTCATGTCGCTTTCTGAGTCAGGATGCCCGCCGATGTGTTAATTTACATAGTCTCATCTGCGAGGTTCAGCGTGAAGACCAGAAATCGGAAATTGGTCAGCTTGGGATTGATGGCTGGCTTGAGTTGTTATATTGTCCTGGGCTCGGCAACGCCCGCCGCAGCTATGCACATTTCGGAAGGTTTTTTGCCGGTGCAATGGGCTGCGTTTTGGTGGATGGTGGCGTTGCCTTTTTTTGCAGTAGGTTTGCGATCGATTACTCGCATTACAAAAGAACACCCGGAACTTAAACTATTGCTTGCTTTGGCGGGTGCGTTTACTTTTGTGCTTTCTGCTTTAAAAATTCCCTCGGTAACGGGCAGTTGTTCTCACCCGACGGGTACGGGTTTGGGTGCAATTTTGTTCGGCCCTTCGGTGATGGCGGTACTGGGGGCTTTAGTTCTGCTTTTTCAAACGTTACTGTTAGCGCATGGTGGCTTGACAACGCTGGGAGCGAATATGTTTTCGATGGCGATTGTCGGCCCTTTCGCTGCGTATTTTATCTATCAATTGCTGTTGCGAACTGGCAGCCAGCGGGCGGCATTTTTTTGTGCTGCGGCTTTGGCAGATTTGCTGACTTATGTGACGACTTCGATTCAATTAGCATTAGCTTTCCCGGCAGCTAGTGGCGGTTTTATGGCTTCGTTTCTCAAGTTTGCTGGCATCTTTGCTATCACTCAAGTACCCCTGGCTATCAGTGAGGGATTGCTGACTCTATTGGTCTGGAACTGGCTGCATTCTTACGGGAAGCCGGAGTTAGAAACTTTGAAATTATTGAGACAGGAGTGAGGCGCCGTGAGTCAAAAAACTACAAAAAATCACCAATCTACTTCGCGGCAAAATTGGCTGTTGGCTGGCGCTGTGATTGTTCTTGCAGCGTTTCCTCTCGTTTTTGTGCGGGGTGAATATGGCGGTGCCGATGACCAAGCTAAGAAAGCAATTACTGAAATTCAACCGGGTTATAAACCTTGGTTCAATCACTTGTTTGAGCCGGCTAGCGGAGAAATTTCAAGTTTATTGTTTGCGTCTCAAGCGGCGATCGGGGCTGGCGTAGTTGGGTACGTCATTGGGTTGTATAAAGGCCGATCGCAATCTCGGCAGCAGTCTGATAATAAATCGTCGGAATGAACCATCAGATTGATAGTCTCGCTTATACAAATCGCTTGCGGGGGTTGCCGCCATCTCACAAGTTATCATTTGCGATCGCCCTTTTAATTCTGTCTCTAGTTTCTGGGGCGATAGTCCAATTGTCGATCGGCCTTTGGTTGGCTGTCTGGATCGTCGTCTATGCGGGTATTCCGGGGAAACTGTATTTGCGGTTGCTGTCGCTACCGTTGATGTTTTTGCTGACAAGTTTGCCTGCTTTGGCGCTGGGTGCGGTTGCGGGCGATCGTATCCCTGCAATTGGGTGGGATATTTGGCAAGGTTGGGGCATTAGCATCGGCACTTTTTATCTGTATGTGAGTCGCACGGGAATATACCAAGTGAGCTTGTTATTTGCCCGCGCCTTCGCATCGACAAGCTGTATGTATTTCATTCTCTTGACGGTTCCATTTACCGAAATCTTGCAGATTCTCAGACAATTACGCTGTCCAGAGTTGGTCACAGAACTGCTATTACTAATGTATCGGTTTATTTTTAGCTTATTGGCGATCGCCGATGAACTTTGGATAGCCCAAAACTCGCGTTGTGGCTACCGCACTTGGAAGCGGGGAATGCAGAGTTTAAGCATTTTAATCGGGCAATTGCTTCAGCGAACTTTGGAAAACTACCGTCAAGTTTCGTTGAGTTTAGCGTCGCGCGGCTTTAATGGAAAACTGCGCGTTTGGAATTCTTACCCTTACAAACCTTCGCGAAGATATACATTTGAAGCTTTGTTTGGCTGCACAATTTTAACTTTGTTAAGCGCGGTATTTCAACGCTAAATTTATTAGGAATATTGAGATCACCCCCAGTTAGGACACGGCAGTGCCGTTTCCCTACAATTAATCGGGCGATGGTTACATCTTTCGCGGGGATGAGCAATGATTTTGAGGTAGGGAAACGGCACTGCCGTGTCCTCCGACAATTAATCGGGTGATGATTATATCCGAGGGGAGCGATCGATTATTTTGGGGTAGGGAAACCGCACTGCCGCGTCCTCCGTTACTATTTGGGGGTACGGTTTCAAGCCCTGCCGGACTAAAGGTATGACTTTTATGAACTAAAGTAATGAATTTTATGAATTGACCTTACAAGAAATCTATTGAATGATTGTAATCAATAGCGGTTAGGTAGGAATTATATTATGAACAAACGGCATTTACAAAAAATACTTTATTTATTCACCACCTTATTGACCATATTTATAGTCACACTAACTCAGGTAGCCGCCCAACAACTACCCTTCTACTGGGAGAATATTAATGTCCTAATCGACGTTCAGACCAACGGAGATATGTTAGTCACTGAAACGCAAAAATATGTGTTCACCGGTGACTACAACACCGAACGATATCGCTATATTCCTTTAGGCAAAGTCGATGAAATCAAAGATGTGACAGTTGCCGAAAATAATCAAAAAATCGCCAGTACGACCGGGATTGAAAACAATCAACTTTGGATTCGCTGGCAACATCAATTAAAAGCGCCAGAATCACATACTTTTGTTATCAAATATCGGGTAGTAGGTGGATTGCAGCTAGATGGTCAGGATACTCAAGTTTATTGGAAAGCCATTTCATCAGGTCGCCAAGCCCCAATTAATGCCGCAAAAGTTAGAGTAAAATTACCAGAAGCTTTGTCAGGTAAAGTTCTGTTTTTTAGGAATTTTGGTACGCCAGCCATTCCTCGCAAACTAGATGCTAAAACATTTGAATTTGTGGCAAGTCAGCCTGTTCAACCCCAGCAAGAATTAGAAGTGCAGATTGCATTTCCCCAGCAAATTCTTAATGTACCTCAACCTCGCTGGCAACAAACTGGCAATCAATCTCAATCTTCTTCGGAAGAACAAGTCTTTGTGGACTCTGAGCCTTTTGTAATGTCTTTTATCCTGATTTGGGTATCTGCACTCATTGTAGTGATTGTATTAATAATTATCACCAATGCAATCAATAATCGACGCTGCCCTCAGTGCAAAACGCTCAATCTCAAACGGACTTATAACGTTTTGTTGAGTCCTACATATACCAGTGCAGGAGAGCAGGAAGTTACCTGCAACTGTCAACACTGCTCTTACTATCACAAGTATAAAGAAGTAATGCCAAGCATGAGCGGTGGCGGTGGCGGTGGCGGTGGCGGTGGTGGCGGTGGTGGCGGTGGCGGTGGTGGCGGTGGTGGCGGTGGTGGTGGCGGTGGTGGTGGTTAATATCAACTGGACTTACGCATCATAGCCAAAGAAACCGGGTTTTTACTTAATCTGTGGGTTGTAACGAAGTATTGTCGAAAAAAACCCGGTTTCTGAGCACCCGCGCGTCCAGGACTATTGTTGATAATTTTCGTATTCTCGTTAGTTTAGCGCGCAGGATTTGCATAAGGGCGATCGTACTTTTTTACAGATTGTACGATCGCTTTTAAATATTGGATGGAAATTTTAGTCACTCATTTTGAGATGAACCGATCGCATTTCATGCACAATCATATTCCAAATATGACTTTTATGAATACAATTAATGACTTTAATGAATTGACTTCAACAGAAATTTATTCAATACTGATTGTAGTTAACAACTTTTCAGTACATTTGAGCTTAAAACAGGTTAAAAACTATGACTAAATCACGTTGGCTTCGCAAACTTTTACCATTAACAGTATCTTTCGCAACCGCGATCGCAGCAGCAGGCGCTTTTGCCCCACCAACTTCCGCTCAAAGCAATCCGCCACCCCAAGCCCAGGAAGTTCAACCAGCCCAAGCAGAAGGATTGAGCATTCCGATTTGGATCTATCCCGTAGGAGCAATTTTCCTAATTTTCATCTTTATACCGAAGATTGGCTGGACTTTGGGATTAATTGCGATCGGCGAACGAGAAGTGGGAATTGTTGTCAAGAAATTTTCCCGCAAAAATTTGCCATCCAGTAGATTGATTGCTCTCGATGGCGAAGGAGGTTTGCAAGCAGATACCCTTCCTCCTGGCTGGCATTTTGGTTATTTTCCCTGGCAATATAGCATTCGCAAAGAACCAGTTGTTGTCGTTCCTCAAGATGAAATCGGTTTAATTATTGCCAATGACGGAGCCACCATTCCTCCCGATCGCATTTTAGGCAAAGTCGTCGATTGCGACAATTTTCAAAATGCTCGAAAGTTTCTCACTGACGGTGGAGAAAAAGGACGGCAACTAGCCATCATCACCACTGGTACTTATCGGATTAATACTGCAGTATTTGAGGTAATTACTTCTGCCAATGCCACTGCAAAGGGTATGCAGCCGTCGGAATTTCAACTATACAAACTTGCTCCCGATCGCGTGGGAATTGCGAACGTGCTAGACGGGATTCCGATTGATGAAGGTGAAATTGCCGGACCGATAATTCCCGGTCACGACAATTTCCAAAAAGCGCAATCTTTCATCAAAGGTGGCGGGCGCAGGGGCTTGCAAGAACAGGTAATTTTATCTGGTTCTTGGAACCTCAATCCCTGGTTTGTGCAAGTAGAACAGGTAAAAATGACGGAAGTGCCGATCGGCTATGTAGGGGTAGTAATTTCCTATGTGGGAAAATCGCACCAAGATGTAAGTGGCGCCGCTTTTACCCACGGCAATCTTGTCAATAAAGGCGATAAAGGTGTGTGGGTAGAACCGCTTTACCCAGGCAAACATCCCATCAATACAAAAGTGATGAAAGTAGAACTTGTTCCCACTACGGATGTTGTTTTAAACTTCACATCGCGGTTCAGCGGAGAACACGGCTACGACTCCAACTTAAGTGCTTTGAAATTGCTTTCTTTTGACGGATTCACCTTTGAGTTAGAAGTTTTTCAGATCATTCATGTCGGTACTTTGGATGCACCGAGAGTCATTTCGCGCCAAGGTTCGATGCAAAATCTAATCGACCAAGTGCTGCGTCCAATTGTGGGCAATTATTTTCGCAATTCTTCTCAAGAATATACAATACTCGATTTTCTAATCGCGCGCAGCGAACGCCAAGCAGAGGCTGCAGAACACGTTCGTCAAGCCCTGCGGGCCTATGATGTGCAGGCTGTTGACACGCTGATCGGTTTGATTTCGCCGCCAGGAGAGTTAATGCAAACATTGACCGATCGCAAAATTGCTCAGGAACAAGAAAAAACTTACGAAGTGCAGCGCATTTCAGAGTCGCAACGTCAAGAATTGGTGCGTGCAACTGCGATCGCAAACATTCAAAATCAGGTGGTGGCGGCAGAACAAGGGGTGAAAATTGCCCAACTGAGTGCAACTGCTGCGATCGAACACGCTAGTGGTGAAGCAGAAGGGATTCGCCTCATGGGACAAGCAAAAGCGGATGCTTATCAAGTTGGTGTCAACGCTTTGGGTACGCAGAGTTACACCCTGTTGCAACTGATGCAAGCGGTTTCGGATGGTAGCGTTCGCGTTGTTCCCGATGTCACAGTGAATGGTAACGGCGGTAGTGGGGGTTTGCTGGACGGTTTGATGGCAATGTTGCTGCGGAATGAAACCAGTAAAAATGGAGAAAATGGAGCACATTCACCTGTAATTAATGTCAAAAAATCTAAGTCTATTGTTGTGGAAACTGTGGCAGAATCACCAGTAGCAAATGTGCATTCGGTGAAGTCGCCAAAATCGTCGGGATCTCCTACTGATTCACTTGCTAAGTCTGAGGTTGTTGCTAAGACTGATATTGCTGTGATAATTGCTGAATTGTCGCCGGAGTCTCCTACTCATTCAGTTGCTAAGTCTGAGGATGTTGCTGAGGATGATATTGATTCGGCATTTGGTGAATTGTTCGATAGCAATACTCCGGACAGTTTTTAAAGAGGAATGCGATCGCAATAAAATAGAGAAGTGAAAAAAGTGAGTGCAATCTC
>NZ_JAUBRB010000129.1:0-2670 GCF_036701585.1 Microcoleus sp. POL10_C6
CAAACTTATATTTAACTCACCTTGAATATATCGATCGCTCCTGCTAGTGGTCTGCGATCAATTATTCAGCAAACCCTTTGTAGTAGCGGTTTCAACCGCCCAATCATCGAGGGAGTAGCCAACCCGGATTTACTGTCAACCTACCATTTTCGCGCGCCGCTGACGGAAGAAAATCGCCAAAAGCCCGATCGCACCTACCACCAACAGCAGCCATTCTTCGGGTTCAGGAACCCCCGAAACATTCAGAGGATTATTCGGCTTACTCAACTGTTCCTTACCGGATTCTACCTCGCGTTCAAATCGATCGCTCTTAGCTTCCGCTGCTTTTAGCTGTTCCCTTTGCGCGTCATTAACTAACACAATCATCGAAGAATAAGGCGTCACCACTTTGAAATTTTTAGCTACTGCGTGCATCGCATCCAGTTGCGTCAATTGATTGGAAGTTTTCTGCTTGCTAAGTGCAGTTATCAACTGGCGCGCCGCTATCGGTTTAAAGCCTTCATTTCCGGCATTTTTTGACTCTGCAACGGCGGCCGATTTTGCACTTTTTTCCGACTGTGGCGTTTTGGCATAATTCCAAACATAGCCGTCAACAACACTAACGGTAGATTTGCCCGAAGCTGTTGTGGTTGCTACTCGCTGCATCGCCTCTTTCATATCCGTAGCAACTCCGCCGCCACTATCTTGAATCACCTTCAAAGTTGCGTCGTCGTAGCCGGGGGGCAAACCACCCAAATGCACTGTCCATAGGGGTGCAGAGATGGAAAGTTTAAGTTTGCGATCGTCCGACAATTCGTAACTGTGGCGATCGCTCACCAAAAATACAGTATCATAACTTTTCTCGCCCCGCAACTGTGCAAACTGTTGCAGCATATCTTTGAGCTGGATTGTACCGTAAAATGTCACCTTTGCCGCATCGAAACTGCGTAAATCTTCCACAAACTTAGGTGGCATTCCCGCAGCGCTGGCGACATACAAATCAACAGCATTTTTGCCTGCTGCATTAGCTTTCAACCATTCAAAAGTCTCTTTTACTTCCTTACTTTCCGCCGCCATGCTGCGGGAAGTATCGAGAATAACTGCAAATTTTTTGCCTTGCGGTAGCGAGTAATTTGCATCAGCCAGCGGCTTAGCAGAAATGATATTTCCTCCCGGTAGAATCGCCTGCTGCGCTGTTAGCGGTTGCTGTGCGACTGCGGGCAAAAAGGGTGGTAGCCAAGTTTCTCTGGCTTCTTTCCCGCTGTATTTTACCTCTTTTCCGGCGATCGTGCGGCGAGTATTTTGGTTCCAAAAAATGTTGCGTTTTTCAGCCAAAACAGGCATCGCCCAACCCTGCGGCTGGCGCATGACTTTGTAAGTCAGCCACAGGTGCATTTCCGTTGGCCCGTCAGTTTGGGTGAATTCTCGTTTAGCCGGGATTGGAAAAGCCCGCAAACGGTATTGTTTGGGGCCAATTTGTTCTAGCAAAGCCGGATCGACTCTTTCTACTACCTGTTGGTTGTAGACTTGCTGGGCCGCACCGCGAGGCGATACCGTAAATACAAAACGTTTGTTTAAATCCCCAGTATCTCCCAGCCAAACTCCTGTAACTGCGGCGCTTTCAGGCAGGGAAAAGTAGTAAAATACTTCTTGTAAGTTCGGCGTTTGATTTTTGTAAACTTCGTAGAGTTGAACGTCAGCCCAGTCGCCGTTTTCTTTGACTGTCACTTCTTGCGACTGCAACCATACTTTTTCTTGATTGACATTCAGCAAACCTGCTTTAGCTTCTTCCCGGTTTGATGTTGACTGTACCGCGTGTTTTACTGCTTCTCTGTCGCCTTTTTGCAGTTCCGTATCGAAGAATTCGCCGTAGAGTTTTTCGGCTTTTTCCACATCAGCACTAGAGCCTTGATACAAAAACGGCGACATTAAAAAATTATAGCTGTTCTGCAAGGTGTGAGCCGCTTCGTCAGGGAAAATCCAAATATTTTTGTACATCTCATAAATGTGGTTGTTTTCTCCTACAGTGCTGAGGTAGCGGTAAGGGGACAAATAAGCGTTAACTAAGCCGGATCGAATTGCATCAGATTTGGCTAATAAAGTTTGGCGGCTGCTGTCGTTTGCGGGGGGAGTCGCCAACATTTTCAGTGCTGCAACTTGTGGCTGCTGCTGCAAAGCCGAGAAAATAGCCAGCCAAGCTGCTATGACTCCCAAACTTCCGATTAGCGCTTTATTTTTCCCGTATTGTTCAGCAAAACTCTGCCATATTTTCCGGCCGGAATGAATGTAGAGAAAGCCGTACAGCGAAGGCATAACCACGAACAAGCTACAGGTTAAACCAAACAATATAAACGATAGCGGTATCCAAATTAAAGCAGAGGCCCACGCCCCGTATTTAAACATCTCCAGAAATGGTGAAACCCATGTAAACTTGAAAAATTGAATGACGAAAAATAAGAATCCATAAAGTGTATACAATGCCACAGGTACAGCGTAATAAAGCAGCAATGTTGCCGCCCAAATACCAACTACTAGCATTAAACTGTGGCATCCTAATTGCAGCCATGCACTTCGTTTTTTTCCGTTTGCTTGTAAATAACGAGGCTGTTTATTAGTAAGGATTCAGGTCAGAGGGTATTGACAAGTGTGACATTCTGGGCGGAATATTACAATTATGGAAAAAAACCTGCC
>NZ_JAUBRB010000100.1:0-12022 GCF_036701585.1 Microcoleus sp. POL10_C6
TCTACAGACTGGCTTATCAAAAAGCTGATACCAGCGTGAGTGGCGATCGGATGAAACAGTTAGCTCAGGAAAATGAGTTGATGCGCCAACAGCTCAAAGATTTTCCTCAAAATGTAATGGAGTTGACGTTTTATAAATCGGAGTACGAACGCCAGCGCAATGAACTCAGGGAAGCGTACATGAATCTGAACAAGCAAAAGTTGACAGATTCTGAAGAATTTCGTCAACAGTTAGATTTGCTCACCTCCGAACGCAATGAATTACTAGCAAAATTGTCAGTTGCTGAAAAACGGTTGCTCGAAGTTGCTGAATTTGAAACGGCTTCTCGCGATCGACTCAGTGAGATATCTAAGCTTAATGGACAAATCGAAGCACGAGAACGAGAAGTGTCGAGTCTGCATTCTCAAATCCAAGCTCTACAAGCACAAGTTGGCGAGAAACAAGTCCTAGAAGCTCAACTAGAACAAGTGAGAACTCAGCTAAGAGAAGCTTCAACAACAATCACTAACCTGCAAAGTCAACAAAAAGTTAGTGGGGCTTTAGAAGTCGATCGAGAATTTGATGATAGTGATGATGGTATCGTTACAGACGCACAGCTTATGGTCGAAAACGAGACTTTGCATGGTGACTTGTCTGATGCTCTCAAAGAAATTGAAGAATTGAAAAGCATGATAACTCATTTATCACCTGTTATCACTCCTGAAAACACTTCTGATAACGTTTCTGAAAACACTTCTGATAACGTTTCTGAAAACGTTTCTGATAATGTTTCTGATAACGTTTCTGAAAAAATTCCCAGTAAAAGCAAGAAACCCAAACTTGCTCTTGTTCACTAGAAACAGAAACAAAAACTCAGTAACAGCTCTCAACAACTGTTACTGAGAAAAAAGAGAGAAAGTTTGGGTTTCGTGGTTTGACTTTTGAGTAGTGAGTGAGGACTCAAACTCAAAACTCATAATCACTCTCGTATCAACCAGTAATCGTCAACCAGTAATAGGGTAATTGGCAATCGCTACTTGGTAATCGGTAGTAAGTAGATAGGCGGGATTAAACCGAATAATGTAACCGTATGTAAATAGGCTTAAGTTAGCCAAGAGAAAGCATTTGGACACTTTACATCGTTTACATAGTTGCGTTTTAAAGCGCCGACTTACTTAATCAGGGGATAGAAATATGATAGACCTAAAAAAAGAAATTCAGCTAATGTTGATGGCACGATTTCCTTTGTTGTGGGTAGTAAGCCCAGAAGAGGAAACCGCCGAAGAAATTTTGTGTGATATAGCAAAAGCTAAGGAAGGGCAAATCTACTTTTGGGATTTTGCCAGAGGTTGGACAGATTCGACTACATCCAAGGGAAATCCGATGCAAGCCTTGGAGCGGATCAGCAAAGCGCCGGCAATGGAACAAGTCACTTTGTTCGTCATGAAAGACATTGCGACTTTGATTGCACCGGGTGCGAATGGGCAGATAGCAAGTAACCAACTAGCGATCGTCCGGGAACTGAAAAATTTGGCAGTGGCGATCGCTCGTGACCGTCGGTGTCTCGTCATCCTCTCAGATCAACTGCGAATTCCTCAAGAACTGCGGGAAGAAATTACGGTGGTAGATGTCTCTTTACCAGGCATCGAGGAGATATCGAAGTTGATCGATCGACTGGTTGGCAAGAATATAAAACTCAATCCAGAACAACGGCAACAGCTTACAAAGGCTTGCCAGGGACTGACTCGGTGCCGAATTGCCCGCGTCCTTGCCAAGTGCTTAGTTCTGGGAAAAGTTGATATTCGGGCCCTCGCTGCGGTCATCGAGGAAAAGCGCCAAACCATCCGAGAGACAGGCATCCTTGAATTTATCCCGGTTCAATCTAGTTTGGAGTCGATCGGCGGACTCGAAAATCTCAAGCAATGGGTAACAGTTCGATCGCGCTCTTTCAGCGACGAAGCCCGTGAGTATGGTCTGCCCAATCCCAAGGGTGTTTTACTCGCCGGCATTCAGGGAACGGGTAAATCCCTGCTGGCTAAAACCATTGCTGCTGAATGGAAATTGCCCCTGCTGCGCCTCGATGTCGGTCGGGTCTTTGGCAGTATGGTCGGCGAAAGCGAGAACCGCATCAGGCAAGTCATTAAGTTAGCGGAGGCGATCGCACCCTGCATTCTGTTCTTAGACGAAGTAGATAAGGCCTTCGCGAACATTACGTCTGGCATGGATGGCGACTCTGGCACAAGCCAGCGGGTATTCGGTGCGCTCCTGACCTGGATGCAAGAAAAAACTGCGCCGGTATTCGTGGTCATGACTGCCAACCGCGCCGAAGTTTTGCCCGCCGAACTGATTCGCAAAGGTCGGATTGATGAAATTTTCTGGGTTGATTTGCCAAACCACTCAGAGCGGGAGGCAATTTTTCGAGTTCACCTCACCCATGTCCGTCCTGAGCGAGTGAAGTCGGGAGAGTTTGATTGCGGAATGTTGGCAAGTCAGTCACCGTCTCTCTCCGGTGCAGAGATTGAGCAAGTCATTTTTGATGCGATGCAAACTGCGTTCAGTGCCGGACGCGAATTCACAGAACGAGACTTGACCATAGCAATTACTGGTTGCGTCCCGTTAGCGCGGATTGCTCAAGGTCAAATTGATGACCTTAAAACTTGGGCAATTCGATCGGGCGCTAAATCTGCCAGCATTGCCGATCGGAATGAAACACCTGCAACTTCCTACTCTCATCTCTCACCTCTTGAGGTTGACGAGAATTAATCATCAAAAAGCGAAGCGTCGCCCTGAGCGAAGCCGAAGGGTGTAGCCGAAAGGTTAAATGCTTCGCTTTTTGGTTCTGATTTGTTATCAACAAACCAAAAATATGCACAAACCAGAATTTCAGCATTATGTTCATCCTCTGTCAACGATCGAAATCATTGATACTGATCAAGGCAAAAAAGAAGTCATAAATAATTGGGCATTTGCTTCAGTTATTTGGTCAACCGCCCTAGCTGGCAACGCAAATGCTTTGATTATGGTTAATGAGGTATTTCCTGATAAAAGCAGAATTCCCTTACTGATTCTACGTTCTAAGCAGGGAGATGAAGCAGCCATGAGAGATGCGATCGCCATTCTTGCTTTTGCTATTGAGCAGAAAATAGAAGAACCATTTGAAGAAAAAGGAAACTCAAATGTCTGACCTAATTAATGAGATAAATGAACCAACAGAATTTCCAGCATTCGCCAATTACAAGGGTAAATGTGTCTGTATTTGTCGAGCTGATGCCAAATTAGTTGCAGCTACCATTGCTGATGCAGAAAGAATCATGGGCATTAGAGCAACTTTGAAAGGTACTTGGTTTACTCCACCAGAAGAAGGTACAGAACTCTGGAATTATGCAACAGCACTGCTTAATGACCCTCCGCCATTTATGTATGTGGAAGGTCAGATAGTAAGTCTTAGTAAGTTGGAAATACTTCAAGAAATCGTAAGAAAATAGTGATGTAATGCTTCGCTGTAAAGAAATGATTTTCAATTTGGAATCAGATTATGGCAAAGGCAATGATGGATGCTGAAACACTGTCACAGAATTTGAAACACTTTTCTGGAACTGAGCAATATTTCAAACATTGGCTCGGAATTCAGTACACCGATGGAGTCAAATATTTGGCTGATAATGCTCAAGCTTATTGGTTGATTGATGCGATCGCCTCCCATCAGCCCCGTGCGAGGAGAATTCACAGCTTAACCGAGTTTCAGCTTTGGTTCCTTCATGTCGGAAATGCACATGAATTCATTAAGCCTCGATCGCCTAATGATGCTGTTTTGACTTGTTGGGAAGATTCACCAACTGCCGAAACTAAACCTGCGATTATTCAGCAGATACCAATGACAGATTTTCCTTTGACTGATATCAAGCTTTTTCTACAAGATAAAGTCCTTCTGTTGCCAAGTGAAAATTAAGTCCTAAAAAGCTGTCTTGTTCTCCACCTTTGGGGAACAAGATAAAGTTTCGCACTACATCATTCAACAATTATTAGGAGCAAATCGAATGACGACCAACAGACAAATTTCCGAAGTTACACCCGAAGAAAGGCAAAAACAACTGCAACAATTACAGGCAAAAGTTGATATAGTTTTTGCTGAAGCACTGAAAAGAAAAGTCAATACGCTTGAGTTTGCAATTGAAGTTTGGGTAAATGCAGTCTTAGAAAAAGATGCTTATGTAGCAATAGCTTGTCGCATGATTGGCTACAGTACCCATTTTCAGAGCGAGGAATTGCTGAAATTTATGCGATATTTAGCTAACGGAACTCTTGAAAAAAATGAGTCGATCGCACACCGCGCAGTCGATTTAATAAATCAAGGTTTAATTATCAACAATACCCTGAAAGAGGACAACGAAAGTGTCAAATTTGACGTGTAAAGTCTGTAGCGGTCAGTTAATCTTTCTTGGTCAGTTAGGCTACTTGAGACATTACACTTGCCGAAATTGTGGGATTAATATTAACAAAAATCCCAAGATTATCAGAGATGAATTAGGTCGAGTAATTTCAGTGAAATACTAACAATGCAACTCGTACAAACCAAACAATGCGCTAACTGTCCCTGGAAAGTAGACAGAGATTTGAAACAAATTCCTGACTATAACCGGGAAAATCATGAAGCTTTGAAAGGAACAATCGTTGACCCAACTCTAGACCTGTATGAGCAATTAGCAAGTCCTAATGTCGCAATGGGTTGTCACTATTCCACTGATGAGAAACTGCTTGAATGTGTGGGCTGGATTTACAACCAATTGCGAAACAATAATCTGGCTCTGCGATTGGTATTGATGCGATCGAACCAGATATCACGGCTTGGGATGGATGGCGCACAACGAGCAACTTTTGCGGAAACTTTGAAAGATTAAGCCAACGCATGAATTGTAAAATCCCTGGTTGTCCCAATCCTTTAGTAAATGGCAGAACTTACGAATGCGGTAAATGCACTTCAGAAATTCTTGCTGCTGCCCGGTACGTTTCTCGTCCACTTTCAGAACTTTTAGGAGATTTAGAAGATGTCACATCTCAGTGTAATCCGAACCCAGATAAAGAATCCGATCGTCCTACAAGAGATTATTCAAAAAATGATTGAATCAGGAGTTGATGGAATTCTTGCTGGAGCTTACCTCGAAACAAACAGTCATATCCGTGACCCATTCGGTAACAGTAAGCTAGGGCGTAGGTACAGTATTAGAAGTTGACAAAAGTAGGAAAGCATGATAAGTGAATTTAGGAGCTTGTTAAATCCTAACAATCAGGAAGAAGAAAAAAACCTATGCGTCCTCCCTTATGGCATCCTCCAATTGAGCTATCAGATCATGAAGCGTTGATTATCAAACGCATTAAACGAGCCAAGCTATTCACCTTTCTGCGACTTAACCGTTTATTCATCTTTAATGATGAGTTCCAAGAAGAACTCGCTACCATCTTTAAAGACAGCACCGTGGGTAATAGCCCAGTTCCTCCGGCACAAATTGCCTTAGCAATTATTCTGCAAGCCTATCTAGGGATTTCTGATGATGAAGTGATTGAAGAAATGCTAATGGATCAACGTTGGCAGTTAGTTCTCGATTGCCTTAATTGTGAAAATTCCCCTTTCAGCAAACCGACTTTAATTAGATTCAGAAATCGATTAATTAAAAAAGAATTAGACCAACGTTTAATTGACCGCACCGTAGAAATTGCCAAGCAAAAAGGTGGATTTGGCTCATCTCAACTCAAAGCGGCTTTAGATTCTTCCCCGTTATGGGGAGCTGGTAAAGTCGAAGATACATATAATCTATTGGGTCATGCTTTGCGTAAAGCAGTGAGTGTGATAGCTGCTAGACAGGGGCGGGAGCCAGCAGAAATTGCCGAGTTAGCTGGTGCGCCAATTCTCAATAGTTCCAGCTTAAAAACAGCCTTAGACTTAAACTGGGATGACTATTCAGAGCGTCAAAATGCACTATCAATGATTCTAAACAGCTTATGTTCTGTGGAAGAATGGATGCAAAGCCAGTCTGGTTGTAATGAGTTTGAAGTCGCCAAAGAGACTCTGGATGTGGCCCGAGTGATTGAATCTCAAAATGTAACTTTTGACTCTCAAGGAGTTCCAAGTTTAAGCAAAGGAGTGGCTAAAGACCGTCGCATTTCTATTGAAGACCCAGATATGCGACATGGACGGAAAAGCAAGTCTAAGAAAATAGATGGATATAAACGCCACATCCTCAAAGATTTAGAGAGTGGTGTAGTTTGCGCGGTGGCGTTGACTCGCGCAAATACTCCGGAAGCCACTGCTACAGTTGACCTAGAACGTGACTTAAAATTTCAAAATATTCACCTAGCTGAGTTACATATTGATCGGGCTTATTTATCCAGTCATTGGGTGACACAACGGGATGATAAATTACAGATATTTTGCAAGGCGTGGCCGGTCAGAAATTCTGGACGGTTTGATAAAAATTCTTTTTTTCTTGACTGGGATACGCATTTAATTAGCTGTCCCAATCAGGTAAGTATCCCATTTGAACCCGGAAAAATTGTTCATTTTCCGGCGACTGAATGTGCAATTTGTCCTCTGAGGTCTGGTTGCACGAATAGTAAAAGAGGACGAACTGTATCAATTCATCCTGATGAAGCCTTAATGCAAGAGTTGCGAGCACGTCAATCCACTGCTATTGGTCGAAAAGACTTAAGAAAACGTACTACAGTTGAACACTCTCTGGCTCATATTGGTCATTGGCAGGGTGATCGTGCTCGATATCTTGGACAACGGAAAAATCTTTTCGATCTACGTCGAGTCGCTGTTGTCCATAACCTTCACGTCCTTGCTCGAATCTCTAAGGTTGCCCCCATTCAACCGGGCATAGAGTTGAATTCCTTGACGGGGTAGATTCATATATCTCTTTTTTTGTCAACTTCTAATACTGTACCGACGCTCTAGCAGAGTTTGTTATTCGGCGCAAACAAAGCTATCAGGGTGGTTACGACTTTGGCTTTAAATTGATAGAAGGGACAGATGAATATGAGTTTTTAACTCGTGATGGTTCCATTTATGCTGCTAAGAAATTTATGGAACAACTATTACCTTGGTACGCACGGGAAAATACTCTAGCAGCATTAAGGAGTCAGGGGTTTAATATTGAGTCTCAAAGTGAAGAAAATGGCGAAATCGTAATAGTTGCTGGTAAATGGTGTTAGGTCTTAAACCATGGTGCTTCGCATAGGGAATTTAGAAACTTTAGCAGGAACAGAAACCATGATTTGGAATTTTACAAGCAACCAAGAAGGAAGCAATGTAGTCCTTGACATAGACGATTTTATTGAGATTATAAAATGTCTCGATCGTGCAGCCGATGCCTTGTTGATTACTACACGAACAACTCAAAGTAAATACGAGACAGAACCTGGTAGCTTAGCACTGAGATTGGTGCAACAGTTGGGTTATGATTCGATTGATTTGTCAGACAAAGATTGATCGCTGACGGCTTAGTTAAGTATCAAAAGCTAACTTAACTTAAGTTAATGCTTCGCTTTTAAGGTGTTAGGGAAACAGTTAATCTTGATTGTTTTCCGGTCAAATTACTAACAAAATGAAACACATTGTCGTCTTAGAAATCATTGATGGAAAGAAAGTAACAACAGAAGTCTTGGAAGAACCGCCAATGCTTTTGACTTGGTGGCAAATGTTCTTCTTGTTTAATCGTAAAACAGCTCAAGATTCGATTACGGAAGGTCGAATCATTACCTATATCTATATCGAGATATACGGTTGTGCTTTACGAAGCATCAAAGTTTCAGAAGTAGTAGAAAAATTGGAGTGAAATTATGGGGCATCACACAGAAGAAGCAATAGTAGACGAAGCTGCACGAATTCAAAAAGAGGTTGATAAAATTTTTGAAGCAGCTCGATCGAATAACTGGACTTTGGAACAATTCGCGGTCAAAGTGTTAGCTGGAACGACAGATTATGACCTTGGATATTTTGCAATTGCTGCTCAACTCCTTCAAAATGTGACCAACTTAGATGGGAAAAGTTCGATCGAAATCCTCAAGTTTTTAATCTTCAAAGTTCAGCAACAGGACACTCTGAAGATTAAGCAAGCACAGGAGATGTTTTTTCAGGGATTAGTTATTAACAAAGAACAAGCTGAGAAAAAATTAGCAAAAGATAAACAACAGCAATCGTCAAAATCAACCTCGAAAAAAAGGAGAAATTAGCATGAAGATTACTTACAAAGCTGATGACTGCGTAGGACAACTGAAACTATCGATCGCACTGCATCTGATACCGAATCTGCCACCAATCCCGCATAACGAATATCGGCTGATTGTAGCCGATCCTCCGTGGGCTTACTCGCTTAGGGAAACAGACAAGACTCACCGAGGCCGTTGCAGTTACCCATCCATGACCGATGACGAAATCCTCAATATGCCGATGAGTGCGATCGCAAGCTCAGACTCTTATCTGCTGCTGTGGGTAACAAACAACCATCAAGCGCTGGGGTTCCGGTGTCTCGATCGCTGGGGATTTACTCATCGCTCGACCTTCACCTGGGAGAAAACCACCAAGGACGGCAACCCTCATGCTGGATTAGGTCACTACGGCAGGAATTGCACCGAACATTTTCTGGTGGCTACTAAAGGTAAACCGGGCTGTTTTACCAGTCATGGCTTGACCACCATCAATAACCTCATCAAAGCTCCCCGTAGAGAGCATTCACAGAAGCCGAAACAGTTTTGGGGAATTGCCGATCGACTCGCTGACAAACTTGAAAACTGCGAAAAGTTGGGTAAGTTATCGCATCCGTCGAGGCTTGAACTATTCGCTCGGGAACAACGCCCTAACTGGGATTCTTGGGGTGCTGAAGCTCATTCGCCAGATGCTTCGCTTTAAAGTTTTGATTGTTCATTAACTACCCAAAATCAAGTATGTCATTACCTCAACTGCAAGAAAGTGAAAACGGATTAGTAACACTCTGCGACTTTCTTTCACATCAACAGGACTCGATTGAATCTGGACTCAAACAAGCTCAGATTCCGCATCAGATAAAGTTTCATCCATTTGACCCTGATGTGCTTTGGAAACAAGGTGCTTTCAGAGTTTATGTTCCTCCTATTTATCTGAAAGTCGCCACAGATTTGTGTATCTCAATCGAATTTGCTAACAGATAAATAGCGAAATTACTGGGTCGCGCCCAGTTTTAAAAATAGTTTCACCTCAGATAAATATTGCCGGGTTGCACAAAGTAGCTGATTTTCAGTTCAACGAACATCATAAAGTTGTTTCTGCTATCAAACAAATGCCTTATCAACTAGAATTCTACGTCTATCAAGGCAAGTTTACCCTTTACGTTTTACCCGAAGATATTGAAGCTGCAAAAGTATTATTGGGAATCCCGATTCAATAATCAATAGCAATGCTTCGCTTTAAGATGTTGATTTTCGGTAATACCATTCATTAATAGGAGTCACCCATGCGATTTTACGCCTTAGTTAACTCAACAGGAATTCAAGAGGTAAAGGCAACTGAAATGCCAACGGTTCGAGAAATTCAAAAACTTGTAGGAATTCCCGGTAAAGAAGCTTTCTTTGAAGGGGTTTATCAGCGCTATTCTGACCTGTTGATCGCTATTCTATGTGATGACGAGTTCTTAATAAAAGCTTGTCAACCAACTTTAGTTCTTCCTGATGGGACTATTCTTCATGGACAGCTTTTGATTGTGGCACTGGATACGCAAATTGAAGATTTCTGCCTTTTGACTCAGCAACAGCTAGAAATTGTCAAAAAAGAAAGCAAAGTTTATCCGTTAACGCCACGCTAGCAACAACTTCACCCGTAGCTTGCGGGCGCGTAGCGCATCGTCATGCTCTAGTTGAAGCACTGGGCATGACTCGCTTCAATATCAATAAAACACGAAGTAGCCAATAATGTTAGACCAACAAAACCCTAGAAAATATGATGCGGTACTCGGCAGTCAAGTCTTGGCTCCCGAAGGGGCTGCGGTACTCGGAGGTCTATTCGGTGTCAGGAGCCGTTTAGCATCAAGTCATCTGGCCTCCAAAATTGGTGCCATGTCTGAAGCTTGCAAATATGGTGAGCCTGGTTTTGATTTAATGGTTCAGTTTTTGAAAGATAAGTCGATCCTCTCCGAGGGCTGCGCCAACGACCAGACAGTAAAAAGTGCTGGAAAAACTTACGTTTCTTCAATGTTAAATGATACTTTAGTGACTGATGATTTAGGATGGTATCTTATTGGACATGGACAGTTATACCCTGAAAGCAAAATAGATACTTTGCGATTAGCTTGTCGAAAACTTCTTGCCTACATACACACGTTGTACGGTAAAAAGAAATGGTATTTGACGGGAGGCTACAGCTATATCACCTTTTCTCAAGTTCAAGATTGGGAATGGGCTAAAGGAAACAGAAAAACTTTAAGTGATTCAATCAATTACTTAGTACAAATTCTTTCAGCCGAAAAGCTGAGAAGAGTAATAATCTTGAACTTTGTTTACTACTGCCAAACTTACTATGATATTTCCGTAGCTTATAAAAAGGAAATACTTAGGAGCGAATTTCCTAGTAATGTTGAACCGAGATTATTAAGCCAAGGCATTTATCACAGTTTACTTCCTTGGTTTGAAGAAGATTTTTCAAGACTAATTTCTTCCTCATTGGAAGATTTGGTGATTGAATAATTAGCTAGCTTCGCTTTGAGATTGTGAGTGATTTGAGCAGAGAAACAATGACAACTTTAAAAGCTTTGATGATGTCTCTGGCAGGCCAACCCAAACCTGATCCAGCTCAAGCGGTTTGGGTGGTTAATTGCCCTCCGGCAGAACACGATGATTTTGCTGGAGCAATCGGTGAAGCTGAATGTGAACTTGAAGATAAATTCCGATTCGACAGAGATGGCGTTTTTCTTGGCACTACAGCTTCCTTGGCGGGTTCGTAGCTTGCGGGCGCGTAGCGCATCGCGCACCTTACTGCTGAAGAAATCAATCGGGATTGGGCATCAGTTTGCCAAATGATGAATTGGTAATTACCTCATCAGGAGTCAAGATGAGGTATAGCCAAGGTATAAGCGAGGTATAGAGTCAGCGCAGGGGTCGCAGATTTGCCACCCCTGACTGTTGATAGCTTATTGCAAAGTCTAAGCTTCACTGTAAAGTAGTGATTCCTTAGCAGATTTTGATCGTACTATGCACAGCCCAGATTTTTCAATACCTCAAGAAGTCGAAAACCTACTGAGAATATGTTCTGTAATTGAAGAAGCTTCATGGCTCAACGAAGAAGGTCAGCTCTTACCTTGTGAAGTTAGTCATGAAGTCGTTGCCCCTCAATTTTTACCCGGCAACGCAGCGAAATTAGTTTGTTTCTCTCAACAAAAGTATGTGACGATTGGCTTAACTCCCATCAAGCTCTTTCAAACCAAAGAGAGTGTTTGGGAAAGTGCTTGTCTTGACGCTGTTTCTGAATTAGGTTTGTCCAATATTCAGATTATTACCCAACCGATCGTTACTCAGGTCATCGACAAAGCTACTAAATTGATTCAGTCTTTAAATTGGTGGTTGATATAACAGTTTCTTGTTTCTTATTTCTTGTTTCTTGTTTTGTTTCTAGTAACGTTTCTAAAAATGTTTTTGGTAATGTTTTTGGGAATGTTACTGGCAATAAAAATAGTCAAAGTAAGATTTTGCTTCGCTGTAAGGGTGTGAGATTGAGGATTAAATAATGTCACAACCAGACTTTGATGTTGAAAATTGTACCTGGCAAGCCAAAGATGGCAAAGTAATAAAATACACAAAAGAAACTCATCAGCTTACTACCTGGGAAGATTGGAATGAATATCATCTACAAATCACCAAATGGCCCAAAAATACATCAATTGAAATTGTGGTACTTAGCGGTGATGAAGGATATGACTCTGAAAGCCGATGGTCAAGTTCTGAAGCAGAAGTGTTGAATGATAGGAAAAGATTGCTAAAATTGGTCCAACAATGTATAATTGCAGAGTTATAAATTATTAAT
>NZ_JAUBRB010000101.1:0-12016 GCF_036701585.1 Microcoleus sp. POL10_C6
TGACGTGCCCCCCCTGATTTTCCTCCACGAGCGATTAGAGTCTGGTCTGAAGGAAGGACAGACGATGATTCGTGCAAGGTTTTCAGAAGAGCAGATCATTGGGGTGCTGAAGGAGGCAGAAGCGGGCGCGAAGACCGCTGATCTGGCCCGGCGGCACGGTGTGTCTGAAGCGACGATCTATAACTGGAAGGCCAAGTATGGAGGCCTAGAGGTATCCGAGGCCCGGCGCCTGCGAGACCTCGAGAGCGAGAACGCCAGGCTCAAGCGGCTTCTGGCCGATGCGATGCTGGACCAGGCTGCGTTGAAGGATCTTCTGGCAAAAAAGCTTTGACGCCCGCCGCGAAGCGGGAAGCTGTCGCTCATCTCCAGGCGTGCCCCGGGATGAGCGAACGGCGGGCGTGCCGTGTCATCGATGCCGATCGCAAGAGCGTGCGCTATCGTTCCACCCGGGACGATGACACTGCTCTGCGCGAGAAGCTGCGCGGGCTGGCCAACCAGCGTCGCCGGTTCGGCTATCGCCGTTTGCATATCCTGCTGCGCCGGGAGGGCGTGATGATCAACCGCAAGAAGACCCAGCGGTTCTACAAGGAGGAAGGTCTGGCGGTGAGGCGGCGACTCAGCCGCGAGCGTGCTGTCGGCACCAGGGCACCTGCTCCGGTGCTGGCACTGGCGAACCAGCGCTGGAGCCTGGACTTCGTCCATGACCAGATCGCTTCTGGCAGGCGTTTCCGGGTGCTCAATGTGGTCGATGACGTCACCAGGGAGTGCCTGGTGACGGTGCCGGACACCTCGATCTCGGGACACCGTGTCGTGCGCGAGCTGACCCAGCTGATCGCACAGCGCGGCAAGCCGGGGATAATTGTAAGCGATAATGGCACAGAGCTCACCAGCAATGCCGTGCTCGCATGGTGCGGCCAGAACGGCGTGGAGTGGCATTACATTGCTCCGGGCAAGCCAATGCAGAACGGCTATGTCGAAAGCTTCAATGGCCGCATGCGCGATGAGCTGCTGAACGAGACGCTGTTCATGAGCCTTGCCCATGCCCGGGTCGAGATCGCTGCCTGGGTCGAGGATTACAACCGGGAGAGACCACACTCGTCCCTTGGCTACGCAACCCCGGCGGCGTTCGCCGCTGAACTGAATAAGCAATGGCCTGCTTCGCTACGCCCTACGGGCTCCGCTCCGCAGCCCATTGCTTCAACCGCGCTGATGCGCAAAACAACCGCCCGGATCTAATCTCAGCTGGAGGATAGCTGGGGGTCACGTCATCATGGACAACCTATCCAGCCATAAGCGCGCTTCGGTCAGTGACCGGATTGAGGCGGCGGGCGCAACGTTGCGCTTCCGGCCGCCCTACAGCCCCGACTTCAATCCTATCGAAAAGGCCTTCTCCCGCCTCAAGACCATGCTTAGCAAAATCGGTGAGCGAACAGTCGGCGGCCTATGGGATTTCATTGGGAGGCTCGTCGACATCTTCCAGCCCGCAGAATGCGCCAACTACTTAAGCTCCTGCGGGTATGAACCGGAATGATCAAAAACCGCTCTAAACTTCAGCCTCTTTGAGAATAGGCGTTGAAATATTTAACTCACCGGGAAGCTGAGAGTCAGGCCCCACAACCGAACCGACAATACGCATCAAATGACAATTCGCGGGAGTAACAAATTGGAATACATGAACTCCCTTACGCTTACTCATCTGCATTGCCGATTCCCAGACACTCGATATTTTGTCTTCAGCAATGCAGAATCCCTGCCATTTCAGTCCAACTGGGGCCGGCGTACCGGTGTTGTCATAGTGATGTGATATTACATAAGAGGTGCCAGGGCGAACGCTTACATCTCTGGCTAATCCTTCAACAGCCACACCAGGCGCAACCCATAAGGTCAGGGCACCCGAGGCTGTCAAAGAAGGACTTATATTAGCATCGTCTGCAAATTTCCAAGCGAGTGTCCCTAAACGATTATCCGTATTGGATGCATTCCATCCAAACTGCGAGTACCGATTTACGTCAAAATCAGGCCAAACATTTCTCATTACAGATAAGGCCTCGGCTCTTCGGCCATCAATTTCTAGTCGGAATATGATGTTTGAAACAGCTTCTGTAAATTTTGGTTTACTCAATAACCCAAGGAAGGGTTCAACCGTATTCAAGACATCATCGAGGTCGACTAAGTTCACATTTGGCAAAGTAGACGTTATCAAAAATGGGGCGGCCCAGTCGACATCCTGACGGAGGTATGATCCGACATTTTTCTGATATTCTGGACTTTGCAGGGACGACATTATTTTGGGAAACAGCACCTTACGTAAATCTGGCTTCACTTGCAAAGCTGCGTGATAATGCGCAATCTCCCGCTCAGGCTTGCCGCTACGTCGAAAATATTCACCAAGCCATAGTTGAGTTATGGTGTCGCGCCGAGAAACTTGGCTCGCTAGCTCCATTTTTCGCTTGGCATGTTCCTGGCGGCCAGAGATTTCGTCCTGAATCGCTAATGTCCGCAACAACACTCGGTTTAACGGCTCCCGGACAAGTCCAGCACGAATGTTGCTCTTATCGTCGACGCCGATTTTGAATTCGTTGATTTGGACCATACGATAATTCATTGCGGCCGCCACGACACCCGGTTCTGTCGGCCGCGTACGATAGGTCCCCTCTGGATCTACCCGGCGAGCGCTCAACAAGAACGAAAAGTCAAATGCCATGTACGCCAAAACTACCGACGCGAATACGGCGACTGTAATCTGAAGCCTTGACAGGGCTCGCAATGGCTCAGTCATGACATGTGAGCTCATCGTCCCTCGGCAAGATTATCGGAGCCATATCTTTGACCATAGCCGTAGCCATAGCCATAGCCGTACCCATAACTCATTGAGTTTTCCCCAACCTTTGTCAGTACAATTCCAGCAATCCGGGCATTCGCCATGATCAGTCTCTGCAGCGAATTGCGCACTCCGCGCACTGCGGGCCCGACGGATTCAACTACATACACGACGCTCTCGACGGACTCAGCGATTAACGGAGCATCGCTCATTCCTAAAACAGGCGGGGCATCGATGATCACATGATCAAATTCTGCGAGTGCGTCCTCTACTAACAATGACAGCCTGTTACCGGTTAAAAGTTCCGCCGCACTCGGGGGCGACCTTCCCGTCGAAATTATCGACAAGTTCTTCAAGCCCGTGGCCTGGACAAAGTCACGCCACTCATCCTCGCCGGCAAGGTAATTACTTAATCCGCTAGCATTATTCATGTTCAGCATGCCGTGGATGGATGGTGAGCGCAAATCACCATCTATCAGCAATACTTTTTTTCCTGTTCGGCCAAGAACGACAGCTAGGGCGAAGGAGGTTGAACTCTTCCCCTCGCTAGGTCTCGTGCTGGTAATGGCCAACGACTTGGGAAACCCGTGGTTCGTAGAAAACGCAAGATTCGACCTAATAGAGAAATACGCGTCGTAAAGATTGGATTTAACATCTGACATTTCGTCGACCGCAGATCCCTCGACTACTGGAGTTATTCCAAGTAGCGGCAATCCGAGAATAGACTCGACTTGCGTTGGGTCCCTAATACCTTCGTCGACTTGCTCAAGAGCAAAAGCAGTAGCTCCTGCCAATCCAATTCCGATGAAAGCTGCAACTAATAAATTCAAAATCAAATTCGGCGACGAAGGCGACTCCGGAATGATCGCTGGTTCGACGATGCTGATATTGTTTACACCTACTTGGCCTGCGACGCCAATTTCCTTGTAACGCTGGAGGAGCGCATCATAAATCTGGCGATTTGTGTCTGCATCACGGAGCAAAGCGGCATACTGAATGTTAGCTTTGTTCTGAGTGTCCAGATTGTTCTTCAATATTTCGACGTTTGAACGCAGCTCTGCTTCACGTCTCGCAGCTTCACGATACTCGCTGTTCCTCGCCATCGAAATGCGCTTTGTTTCTTGCAAAATAGCCGAGTCGGCAGACGCGAGCTGCTGCTTTAGCTCAACGACGATCGGGTGCCCGTCCTCGAGTTGAACCCGCCTTTTCGCATATTCCGAAGCTATCCCTGCTCTTTGTGCGCGGAGGCTTGAAAGCGTTTGGCTGGTGACGGACTCGGTTGTCGAGTCGCCTGCGGATGCGACTCTTGCTTCCGCCGCGATTCTTTCCGATGTGGCCACGTTCAACGCTGTAGCAAGTTCCTCAAGCCGGGCCCCAGCAAGGGTCCTATTGGCAATAGTACGCCCTTCGCTATCCTTAGTCTCCCCGAGCGAAACGATTCCATTCCGTGATGCATAATTTACGGCTAGCCTCTCCGATTCGTCCAGCCTTTGCCGAAGTGTTACCAGTCGTTCCTCCAGAAATTTCCTGGCGTCGGCAGTCGAAGCATACTGCCGATCCATGCTTGTAGCTATGAACGCCGCAGCCCATTCGTTTGCAATTCGGGCGGACAAGGAGCTGTCTCGGCTAGTGTAACTTACATCCACCAATTTGGAGGTGCGGATAGGCGAAATATCGACGTTGTCCAGCAGCAGCTGAACGATAAACTGCCTCTTGAGCTCCTTCGATTTCGCGGCAGATAGCGACGAACTTTCAGGCACGGCAGATTCAGTATTAGCGCCGTGAGCAGCCAAAAAAGCGTCATTGTCATAGAGCGCTAGTGACGCGGCAACCCGCTCTGCCAAGGGCCGCGCCCTAAGCAGCGCATACTGGGTCGCATAAAACTCCAAATCTTGTGGTGTACTTTGAGCTTCAACGCCCTCGACCATCGTAATCTGTTTTTGTTGCCGATCTATCTGCACTTGCACACGTGCGGTGTATTGTTGCGGCATGAATAAGGTGACGACTGCGCTCAATACCACGCAGCCAATGACGATGCCCAGCATCAGCCAGCGCCAACGCATGATTGTATACCACAATTGCAAAATCGCTGGAGGCATCGCAGCTGGGCTGAAAGGCGCGGCGGCTCCGTAGCTAATGCTCGGCTGCACTATGACACCAGTCTTATCATGATCTGTCATGTTGTTCCGTAGACCCATTTCTTAATTGTTACCGAGCAGGAATATCAGAGGCCCTAGAAGAGGAGGTGCCACGGTAAAGATATCTTTCAAATTACGTCGAGCCTGCGAATCGCCAACAACAACGGTATCGTTTGCAAACAATTCCGGATCGGCGTATTGGCCGCGCTCAATTGCTTTAACATCGTATAGGGCTGCGTACTGAAGCCCTCCGACTTTTCTAAAGACTAAAACTTCTCGTTTCTGAGAGAATTCAGTCCAACCTTCAGCGCGGGCGATCGCCTTTAATAAGGTCATATCGCCCACGATCGGGTATATGCCCGGCCTCTTGATTTCCCCACTAATCGCCACAACTTGGCTGGCGGTTTCACGAAGATTCACAGTCACCTGTGGATTACGCAGGAATCGCCCCCTGAGCATCTGCTCAATATTTTGAGCAATTTGCCTAGGTGTATTTCCAGCCACCTCGACTGTTCCTATCAAGGGAAAAGTAATTCGCCCCCCAGCATCTACCTGGATTTGCTGCATACGGAGGTCTTCATTTCCATACACATCAATATCCAAGACGTCGTATGGGCCAACGATAAATGGGGTGGCGGACGCTGCAAAATCCGCAGACGACGGAACGGGTAGCGACCCGGAATCGACCATAGTGAGCCCGGAAGCACCGCCATGCGGGACAACGCCATCAGTCGCACAGGCTGAACAAGCGAGCGCTACCGCGATCACACAAGCGACTTTCCGGTCCCAATTAAACATTTGCCTGATAACCTTCATCTCTGTCCATTTCGCGACCGACCCGTGACGTCCAAACTGACGCGACTGCGAGGATCGACGCGAGCGCAGGTGTCCTTAGCGGATAATCGACGACACTCGCAATGCCCAAAACCAATATGATTATGACGCCTAACCGAGCAAATCTGCCGCTTTCATCTCCGGATCGCCAGGCGGTAACCGCCGCAATAACCAGTGCCGTCAAAGCGCCAATAAGCAGTATAGCGCCGGGCACCCCAGCGGTGAGCAAAACTTCTAAAATCTCATTATGAGCATGGTTTGAATAACTACTTTGCAGGAGCAAAGGAGGCTCGCCGATCTGGTATACCTGAGCATAGGTACCGATACCGCTACCCCATGGCATATAAATGAAAACCAGGTCCCAAGTCTGTTTCCAGACCGACAATCGAGATTGATCGTATATATCTGCAAGTCTCTCAATGGCAACGTCTCTCGAATTATAATTTGCTATCAAAATCAATATTAAGGGCAATATTGCCAGGACCGCAACGGCACACACTATCGTCTTTATATTTAGGACCACGCCAAGACTGGATAAGAGCTTGATCCTCATAAATACTACCGCAGCTATACTAAATATAAAAAGAAATAAACCCATCCTTGATCCGGTTACAAGGACGATCGGCACTAACGCCGCAATAGAGACGCCCATAATAGCAAGAGCGGCTAGCCTTCCTGAACGCCCAAACTTGATTGTAGTCACCAGAAGCGCTGCCATAGGAACTAGAAGAGCGATAAATGCGCCTTGGTGGTTTCGATTGGCGAATAATCCGGACGGAGTAGCTGAAACTATGTCGTAAGGTTTAATTTTTATGCCACTAGCCTGCAGTACGCCGACAAATATACTTGACATAATTAGAATTATTATAAAAATTAGAATTTTCACATCGTTTTTCGGTTTGACGTTGATTGTCAGGAACAGGGCCGCCAAGGGCGTTGCCATAAAGTACAGGGCGTTTAGCGATCCAGCTGGATTCATGGAGATCGGCAGCCAGTGAGCCCCAAGCTCGTGGGCGACGAAGATGTCGGCAATGATCTCGCGGCCCGGCAAAGCCTGCCATATGCTCGGAGGCAGCGGGATCAGGTGAACGCAGATCAGGGCAATAATTGCCAAGTAAGCAGCTATTACATTGCGGTAGCATAGCCACAGCCGTCGGGGGGTTCGAGCAATAATGTAAACAGCCAAGGCCACCGAAAGCGGGCGCAACAGCATTAGCCCTGGAACTTCTTCCCGAGAACTACCCCCGAATACCACCGATACAGCTAATAAAAAAAACAATAGAAATAGCGGACTAAAAGCTCTCCTTATGAAGCCAGCCACTGTTTGTTGTGTATAATTCTTTTTACGCGGTGAGGTATCTAAATAATTTTTCATGACTGTCATTTTCAAATAATTTGCGGATTTTCTTCAAAGGAGCTTTTAAGATTTCGAACTCTCATTTCGAGAATATTAAAAATATAAATTGCTATTTTCACTTTGAATTTATGCTTGGCAGAATGAGAGTGGGCACGCCCGCCCCTTATCGGGGCCTTAATGCGTCGATCTCCATTCGTTTGCAAGGTGCAACCCGCATAAGCGTTTCGCATGGTAGAACATCCTGTATCGCCGGACATCGGATGCCCTTTGGAGCCTCGGCGGGGCAGGGACTCAAAATGGTTAGCCAATACTCAGATATGGATTTGGTCGTGGTCTGCAAATTTGTGGTTCGGATACGACACATAGTCGGGCGGGTGGGCCGGATTTGATCCATCCTTCATTGGTCCAGTGTCTCCTTGCTTCGAGCTAATGTCTCAACCATGAACTAATGGGGTGGATGCCCCCTTAGACGGCATCGCAAGATTCCGGGCCAGCGCGACGGCGCGCTGTAGAAGGAGGAGCACATGACCGACGTCCATATTCTCGCGATCGATCTTACGAAGCGCAGCTTCTAGGTCTGCGGCACTGCCCTGGGAGGGGCAGTTCTATGCAACCGGTTGGTTGCGCGCGCAAAGCTCGAGACCATCTTGCGCGTGCAAGCGCCCTAAATCGTGGCGATGGAGGCCTGCGCGACCAGCCATTTCTAGGGGCGGTTTTCGGAAAGCCTCGGGCACGAGGTTCGCCTGATACTGAACCGCCCCGGGACTGCCGGAGGCCGATTGGCTTAAGTTAGCGACCACGGGAACGTCGTCCAGCATGGCGCAGTAGCGTTGTTCGGCTTCGGCGGGTGGGATGTTTCCGATAGGTTCGAGGAGCCGCAGGTGGTTGAACCAGTCGACCCATTCGAGCGTTGCGAACTCGACGGCCTCGAAAGATCGCCAAGGTCCGAGACGGTGGATCACCTCGGCCTTGTAAAGACCATTAATCGTTTCTGCCAAAACGTTATCATGCTGTTGCCGGCGCAGCCGACTGGAGGCTCGATGCCGGCTTGGGCGAGGCGTTTTGAGTATTTCATCGAGACATACTGGCTTCCGCAATCGCTGTGATGGATCGGCCTACCGCGATAAACTTGCCGCCGGTCGTGCAAAGCCTGCTCCAAGGCATCCAGCACAAAGCTGGCATGCTCAGTCCTGCTGACCCGCTAGCGCACGATGTAGCGGGCGTAGACGTCGATCACGAACGCGACATAAACGAACCCTGCCTAGGTCGAGACATAGGTGAAGTCCGGGACCCACAGTCGGTTGGGTGCCGGCGCGTGGAACTGGCGGTTGACGTGATCCAGCGGGCAAGGTGCCGCCCTGTCACTGGTCGTGGTGCGCACCGCCTTGCCACGGATCACGCCTGCCAAGCTGAGATCACGCATCAGCCGCCCCACCGTGCAGCGGGCAATGCCGTGCCCCTCACGCTGCATCTGCCGCCAGACTTTGCGCACGCCTTAAACTGCAAAGTTATCGGCGAACACCCTGGCGACCTCTGGCTTGAGGGCGAGATCACGCTTTGCCCGCGCCGACAGGCGGGATGGATCCTGTCTCTGCGCAACATGCTTGTAATATGTGGAAGGGGCGATCGGCAAAATATTACAGATCAGCTCGACCCAATGATTCCCGCGGTTATCGTCGACAAACGCGATCATCGCTTGAACGGGCTGGCGAGCTCCGCCGGCGCAAAATATGCTGATGCCTTGCCCAGAATCTCGTTGGCTTGGCGAAGCTAGCGGTTCTCACGTTCCAGCGCCTTGAGCCGGTCGGCCAGTTCGGTCGGCACACCGGTGCGCTTGCCGCTATCGACCTCTGCCTTCTTCTCCTACTCCAGCAAAGTGTGCGCTGAACAGCCGAACTTCTCGGCAATAGATGTGACGGCTGCCCAGCGGGGCGGATGATCAGCTTAGTGATCCAGCACCATGCGCACCGCACGCGTGCAAACCTCGGGTGAAAACTTGGTCGTTGTCTTGCTTATAAGGGCTCCACCTTCTCAGGAGCTGGAGCCTCCGACAATCCCGGGGAGGATCACAACCGTCAAAAATCAACTTGCAAAATTGAGGGAATCCACACGCGGCCCTCCCAGGGCAGTGGCGCAGACCTGGAAGCTGGGCTTCGCAAGATCGATCACGAGAACGAGCTTGCTAACCCGTAAGCCGCCTGCTGCGTATCGGCATGGTGCAGCGAGATTGAGGACTGCGCAGATTACGGAACCACATTTCTTCATCGATACGCTTTCGGGTCGATTGTCGGTTGCGGGGAATCGCGCTTTCTACGACCAGCGTCGTGCAAAGCGCGTCCACATAAGCTCTTATCCATCGCCGATCTAGCTGGCAGCTTGCTCATCAATTGCGACGGTGACGGTAGCACCAAAACCTCAGCAAAGCCATTCGCCATCTCGCCGAAACGAGGATTGGGACAAGGGCAAGCCGTTTCGGTGATGCTTATCACCAAGTTTTGAGGCAACGGCTATTGGCCGATTGAAACAGCGAGCGCATTTATGATTACCGACCTTGCCGGCTCTTCAAAGCCATAAAATACGCCAGAATCGAATGGCCGCATTGACCAAACCACCGGCGACGGATCGAACCCGTCGAGCACATTCCGGATGCTTAATCCGAACTGCCGTATTATGATGCACCGCTTTCGTGGATATGGCAGCATGATTCGACTCACGTTATCTCCGGCAGAGACTGCGTGCTTGACGACGCCACCTCAAGTTGAACTACCATTTCGCGAGCTAAAATCACAATACAGTGTCAAAATTTAAAGTGCAGGGTCCCTCAAATGCCGCTTGCCCCCGACATATCTTCTAAAGCGCCACCGACATACGATGTACTGGGAGTCCCTATATCGGTAGTTTGCCCAGAAATTGTTGCAGATAGCATTGAGAAATGGGCCAATGATGATAATGGCCGATTTATTTGCTTTAGAGATGTAGCAAGCTTGATGACAATATCTGATGACAAAAGTATCAAAGGACTTCACGAAGAAGCAGCAATTATAGCACCCGACGGCATGCCAATCGCGCTGTTAGGAAAGATTTTGGGTTATCGTGTCAAGCGAACTTCGGGTCCTGACTTTATGGATTTCATGATGAGGCGCTCGTTGAATTCAAAATTAAAACACTATTTTTACGGAGGAAAGGACGATGTGGCGGTTAGACTAAAGTCGGCATTTGAGGATCGTTATCCGGGAATAAAAATAGTGGGTTGCGAAAGTCCACCACTCTACTCACCAGGTAACGTTATAGATTCAGATACCATTCTACGAATTAAGAATTCTGGCGCGGATATCGTATGGATTGGACTCTCGTCTCCTAAGCAAGATGTTTGGATGTGGCACACTTATAAGGATTTGCCTCAAACACTACTTGGTGTCGGTGCCGCATTTGATTTCCATGCAGGGATCGTAAAGCGTGCACCGCGATGGATGCAATCCATCATGCTCGAATGGTTTTATAGGCTAGTTCACGAACCCAAGCGACTCTGGAAAAGATATCTTGTGCTTGCTCCCAAGTTCGTGCTTAGGGTACTATACTCACGAATTGCTTCATTAGGACGCAGTTAACTTGGCGTTATGGTAGCCATAGGTAAATCCCCTATGTTTTCTGGTGAGATCGTTCTTGCCACGAGTGTCCACGGTTTGGTTCCTCTTAGGGCCAGTATGTACTATAGCATATTGGGACGGCACTCGGCTTAACCGGTACGGCTGATGGACGAAGAGCGGTTAACCCCATGGGCGACCATCCCTTGATAACAACATAGGGCTCACGATGTGGAAACCCAGAATGGATCGGGCACATTTTCTGTCACAACGACAAAGCCTGCTAATGCTGCGACTGCTGGGCTAACTGCTTCTGTTTCTGGCGCTGAGCAGAGCAAGGCGTTTTGGATGCCATGTAACGTGATGGCGTGGACGGCCCCTGCACCAGCGTAGCTGTGTCATACTGCGGCTGCTGTAGGTCCATGTGTGGGCGACCCCGCGGCACAAGAGCTTTTGTTTAGCGTTGAGTCCGGTCGGGTACATACATGTGTTCAGCCTGTTCGCGCAGCGCTTTATGGCTGCTGGCCCTTGATGAAGTCCGCAGGCTGGCTCCTTAATCACGTTATCACTACTCAGCGATGCCTACGCCCTCCTGCCCCGGTTGCTTTTGACGGGAGCGTGGGACGACGGTCACGCGGGCGCGTCCGCTTAGACTTCTTTGCGTGACATCACCGCCCAAACGATCCGCGCTGTTTTGTTGGCGAGCGCGACGGTCGCGACTTTCACAGGCTTCTTGTCTAGGAGCTGCGCCATCCAAGGCTGCCGATCGGGACTTTTGCGCGTCATCCGCATCATCGTTGTCGCGCCTACCACCAGCAATCGTCGAAGGTAGCCATCGCCTTGCTAAGTGATCCCGCCAAGCCTTTCCTTGCCGCCGGATCTGTTTGCTCGAGGCGCAAGCCCCAGCCAGGCTGAGAACTGAGGCCCGGATCGGAACAGGGATGCATCGGGCACCGCCGCCGATACTGCAGACGCCGTGATCGGACCGATACCCGGGATCGGTGGCGAGCCGTCGGCTCGTCTGGTCTGAGCGATGCCATGCGGTTATCTGGGCCTCTAGACGATCGATCTCGCTGCCGAGCGCCCTCAGTTGAGCGGCAAGCCCGTGCAACGCTGACCGTGGATGAAGAGGCAGCTCATTTTGTCGCTCATGCAGTGCCTTTAGCGTCGTGGTTACACGGCCTGCGCCGCCACCGGTTACGATGCCGTACTCGGCCAAGTGGCCTCTCAAGGCGTTGATCAGCATGGTCCGCTGCCGGACCATCAGGTTGCGGCTCTTGCG